>NZ_JAZAYT010000028.1:182848-208451 GCF_036321945.1 Flavobacterium facile | reverse complement strand
TTAAACAATTAGATAGAAATAATCTTTCTTGCGAATCAATAAATTTACCATATGAATTTTCAAACCTATTGATGTCATAAGATGAAGCTAAATTGTTATAATATTCTTTTATTTCTAAATTCATGAAAAAACATATTAGTAGTTTGACAAAAATAGATAAATTTGTAAGAGTTCAAAATAAGTATTATTAATTTACACGCCAAAATATGAAAAATGAAAACGCCATTCAATTATTTGAAAATAAAAAGTAAGAACTGTTTGGGATGCTGAACAAGAAAAATGGTTTATTTCTGTTATTGATTTAATAGAAGTTCTAACGCTAGGAAGTATTGGAGTGTTTTAAAACTTCGTCTAAAAAAAGAAGGTAGTGAGTTGGCTACAAATTGTAGTCAACTGAAAATGCAATCCTCAGATGGTAAATTTTACAAAACGGATGTTGCTGATACAGAGCAATTATTTCGATTAATTCAATCTGTTCCATCGCCAAAAGCAGAGCCATTTAAGCTTTGGCTAGCACAAATTGTGGCAGAACGATTAGATGAAATGCAAGATCCAGAACTTTCAATTGATAGAGCTTTGGAACAATACTTACAATTAGGTTATTCTGAAAATTGGATAAATCAACGCTTAAAAAGTATTGAAATTCGAAAAGAATTAACGGGTGAATGGAAAAATAGAGGTTTAAAAGAAGGGCAACAATTTCAATTTTAACCTATATAATTTCAAAAACTTGGTCAGATAAAACAACAAAAGAATATAAAGTATTAAAAGGTTTAAAGAAAGAGAATCTTCGGGACAACATGACAAATATCGAGTTGATTTTAAATATGTTGGCAGAAGCATCAGCAAAAGATA
Source organism: Flavobacterium facile (assembly GCF_036321945.1). NCBI lineage: Bacteria > Pseudomonadati > Bacteroidota > Flavobacteriia > Flavobacteriales > Flavobacteriaceae > Flavobacterium > Flavobacterium facile. The sequence goes on along the minus strand of NZ_JAZAYT010000028.1, from coordinate 207,596 downwards.
TTTCGCAAGCAGTAAATACAGAGACTTTTGAAGAAAATAAAATAGTAGCTGAACAAGGTGGAAATGTAGCTAATGTTGCTAGAAAAGAATTAGAAGCAAAAACTGGAAAAAAAGTGATAACGGAAAGTAATGCCAAATCAATATTAGGATTAAAGAATAACGATAAATAATTAATGTCAGACGTTTTACAAAAATATTTACCAGAACACGCAGTGGAACCAGTTTTCGAACTGATTAAACAAAATCAGGTGCACTTGAAAATTGTCAATGAACGAAATACACGTCATGGTGATTATCGTAGACATCCTGATGGTTTTCATCAAATTACCGTAAATGCGAATTTGAATAAATATCGTTTTTTAATGACATTAATTCACGAAATCGCACATTTGGTAGCTTTTGAAAAATACGGTAGAAACATTTTACCGCACGGAACCGAATGGAAAATTACGTTTCAACATTTAATGGTTCCATTTATTCGTCCGGAAATTTTCCCACATCAAATTTTACCTTTAATGGCAAGGCATTTTAGAAATCCGAAAGCCAGTTCTGATACAGACGCAACTTTGTCTTTAGCTTTAAAACAATTTGATGAAAGAAATACAGAGAATAATTATATCTTTGAAATTCCGTTTGGAAGCGTGTTCCGAATTAAAAACGGAAAAGTTTTTAAAAAGATTGCATTACGTGTCAAACGATACGAATGTTTAGAAGTAAGTTCAGGTAGAATGTTCTTGTTTCAACCGAATGCAGAAGTAGAAGTGATTTCAAATTAAAGCAAATTTAAAAGCTTTAAAATTCAAAATAGATGAATAAAAATTATTACGCCATATTAATGGCAGGTGGAGTGGGTTCAAGATTTTGGCCAGTGAGTACGGCTGAATATCCAAAGCAATTTCATGATATGTTAGGAACGGGTGAAACGCTAATTCAGAAAACTTTTAGTCGTTTATCGCAAATTATTCCAAAAGAAAATATTTTAATTTTAACAAACGAAAGTTATAACGATATAGTTTTAGAACAATTGCCTTCTGTAAAACAAGAACAAGTTATTTTAGAACCAGCCATGCGAAATACAGCACCTTGTATTTTGTACGCTTCTTTAAAAATTAAAAAACTAAATCCAGATGCCTTAATTTTAGTGGCGCCAAGTGACCATTGGATTGAAGACGAAATGCAATTTGCAGCCAACTTAAAACAATCATTCAATCATTGTGAAACACAAGATACTTTAATGACTTTAGGTATTTTGCCTACTTTTCCAAATACAGGTTATGGTTATATTGAGTACGATAAACTAGATTCTCGACTGATTAAAAAAGTAGTGCAATTTAGAGAAAAACCAGATTATAAAACGGCTCAAAAATTCATTCAAAGTCGAAATTTCTTGTGGAATGCAGGAATTTTTATTTGGAGTGTGAAATCAATAGTTACGGCTTTTGAAAAGTTTCAACCAGAAATGTACGAACATTTCTTAAAAGGATATGATGCCTACAATACACCTGATGAAAAAGAATTTATTGCAGAAAATTATCCGTTAGCAGAAAATATTTCCATCGATTATGCTATTTTAGAAAAAGCTCAAAATGTGTTTGTTTTGTCGGCTACTTTTGATTGGAATGATTTAGGAACTTGGGGTTCATTATACGATAAATTAGACAAAGACGAAGCAAATAACGCCATTGTTAATGCTACTGTTTATTTAGAAAATGCTACACATAACATCATCAGAACCGAAGGAAAAAAATTGGTTGTCATTGATGGTTTAAAAGATTATATAATTGTAGATAAAGAAGGTGTTTTATTCATTTATCCGAAATCTAAAGAACAAGATATTAAGAAAATTGTAGGTAAACTAAATCTATAAAAAAAAGGCTCCGAATTTTCGGAGCCTTTTTAATTTATTTTCATATTTTTTATGCTTCTTCAGTAGGAGTTTCTTCTTTGTTTCCTTTTAAGTCTTCTACTTTCGCTTCAACTGTTTCCACAACTTCAGCTATTTTTTCTTTAGCAACTGCCGCTTTTTCTTCTGTCCAATCTGTTGCTTCAGCGATTTTATCTTTTGCTGAATCTACCAATTGAGAAACTTGTTCTGGCACACCCATTTCTTCTAATTTTGCAGAAGCCGTTTCTGCTGCTTCTTCTACTTTTTCTTTTACATCAGCCACAACTTCTGTAGCTTTATCCATTGCCGAATCTGCAAATTCAGAAATATTTTCACTTGCACTTTCTGCAGTTTGTTTAGCTTTTCCAAACAAAGAGCTAAAAAAATTTGATAATCCCATAGTAAATTAATTTTTAGTTTTTTCAAAGATAAAATATTAGTAATCAATATGCAACATAAAAATTTTTGGTAATAAAAATTAATAATTTGCTAACAATTGAATAATTAATGTAAAAGCAACTTTCAAACTTTCTCAATCGTTTTCAATTTTCTATATTTGTAAAAAATCGCTATATGTTATCATTAAATGTAAAAAACGAAACATCAAGATTACGAGCAGTTGTGTTAGGGATAGCAGTAAATAACGGTCCAACACCTACAATTGAAGAAGCTTATGATCCAAAATCATTAGAACACATTAAAGCGGGTACTTATCCAATAGAAGCAGATATGGTTGCTGAAATGGAAGCGTTTAATGCAGTTTTTCAAAAATATGATGTAAAAGTATTTCGTCCTGAAATTATTAAAAATTACAATCAAATTTTCTCTCGTGATATTGGATTTGTAATCGATGATATTTTTATAAAAGCCAATATTTTGCCAGATAGAGAACGTGAATTAGACGCTATACAATATGTAATTGATCAAATTGATCCTAAAAAAGTAGTACGACCGCCAGATGAAGTGCATATTGAAGGTGGTGATGTAATGCCTTGGAACGACTATATTTTTATCGGAACTTACAAAGGTTCAGATTATAAGGATTATATTACAGCTCGTACTAATATGGAAGGTGTGCAATATATTCAAGATTTATTTCCAAATAAAAAAGTGAAAGCATTCGATTTAGTGAAATCAAAAATTGAGCCTAGAGATAATGCGCTACATTTAGATTGTTGTTTTCAACCGATTGGAACAAATAAAGGAATTGTCTACAAAAGTGGTTTCCGTGAAGAAGCCGATTATATGTTTTTAGTGAACCTTTTCGGAAAAGAAAATTTATTTCATATCGAACGTGAAGAAATGTATCATATGAATTCCAATGTTTTTTCAATTGCACCTGATGTTATTGTGTCTGAGAAAAATTTTACCAGATTAAACAATTGGTTAAGACAAAACGGATTTACAGTTGAAGAAATTCCATACGCAGAAATTTCAAAACAAGAAGGACTTTTACGTTGTTCAACTTTACCTTTAATTAGAGATTAAATAAATTTGTATCAAGTTTTACGTTGTAAAAACTGAAACCTGAAACTTTAAACAAAAAAACATGAAACAAACTACCAACACCATATTAATGATTCGTCCAGTGGCGTTTCGTATGAACGAACAAACAGCTGTGAACAACTATTATCAAAAAGTTTTAGATGATTTAACACCAGAAACGGTTAATTTCAAAGCAGTACAAGAATTTGATGCTTATGTTGAAAAACTAAAAAGCGTTGGTATTAATGTAATTGTGATTCAAGATAAAAAAGAACCAGATACACCAGATAGTATTTTTCCGAACAATTGGATTTCTTTTCACGAAACTGGTGATGTAGCTTTATATCCAATGTTTGCCGAAAACAGAAGGTTAGAAAGAAGAGAAGATATTTTAGATGTTTTAGAAGATAAAGGTTTCGAAATCACTGAAATTATGGATTATACTTCTGCAGAAGAAGATAATATTTATCTAGAAGGAACAGGAAGTTTAATTTTAGATAGAGAATTCAATAAAGCATATTGCGCCCTTTCTCCAAGAGCTGATGAAGAATTATTCATTGAGTTTTGTGAAGATTTTGACATGTCGCCAATTATTTTCGAAGCGTTCCAAACTGTTAATGGGGAAAGAAAAGCGATTTATCATACCAATGTAATGATGTGTATTGCAGAAACTTTTGCAGTAATCTGCTCAGATTGTATTGATGATAAAAAAGAACGTAAAATGGTCTTAGAAAACCTAAAAGCGGATGGAAAAGAAATTATTTTAATCACAGAAGAACAAGTAAACAATTTCGCTGGAAACATGTTGCAAGTTCGTGGTAAGGATGACAAGCGTTATTTAGTAATGAGTAATTCGGCTTACCAAAGTTTAACGAAAGCTCAAATCGATAAAATTGAAAAACACTGCGAAATTTTACACGCGAGTTTAGATATTATTGAAGCATGCGGTGGTGGAAGCGCTCGTTGCATGATGGCTGAGGTTTTCTTACCGAAAGTAGAATAACAAATAAAAGGATAAAAAATCCCGATTTCAAATAAGAAATCGGGATTTTTTATTTAGATGTGGTTTTAAACTTGTTTATATTTTTTATCATCCCATCGAAAATAAAATAATGAAACGGTAACATAGCATACCAATATAATCTACCCCAAATACCGTGTGGTCGGAATGTTGCCGTTTGATGTAAGGTGTTGGTTTTGTCAATTCTAAATTCTAGCCAAGCTTCACCGGGAACTTTCATTTCGGCAAATAGTAACAAACGTTTATTTTCTTTATCGGCTAATAAAACACGCCAAAAATCTAAAGCATCTCCATTGTCTAATTGTGAGGGATGAGTTCTTCCTCTACGAATGCCAATTCCTCCAAAGGCTTTATCAAGAATTCCACGTAAATTCCAAATCCAAGTCGCATAATACCAACCTCGATGACCACCAATAGACCAAATGTTTTCTATTGTGTTTTCTACATTGGTGATTTTGATTCTTTTTTTATCTTTAAAACAACCATATTTTGGAATTTGAATATAATTAGAAAGTGGCTGATTCAATCTGCTACTAGTTAAACTGTCTTTCCAACTTGAAATAACAGAATTTTGTTCAATTTTATCAAACGCTAATCGTATCGCTTCTTTATACGTAGTGCCTTCAAACGGAATGATTTTTTTTATTTCCGAATCTTTTGCAATCACTTCTACTTTCAAACTGTTAATTAAATTCACCGCTAAATAATAAGATGTTGAGGTGACGAAAAATAACCAATATGATGACAATCGCGGAGTCATTAATGGGAAATTATAAACTTTTAAATTCAAGTTTCTAACTTCAGCATATTGTTCCATCAATTGTTTGTAGGTCAGAATGTTTGGTCCGGCAACATCAAAAGATTTATTATACGTTTTCGGATTTTCAATAACGCCAATTAAATATTTTAAAACATCTCTAATCGCAATAGGATGTGTTCGAGTTAACACCCATTTTGGAGCAATCATCAAGGGTAATTTTTCACATAAATCTCTAATAATTTCAAAAGAAGAACTTCCAGAACCTACAATAATTCCAGCTCGTAAAACCGTTAAATTATAATTTCCAGAAAATAAAATTTGTTCTACATTTAAACGAGATTGTAAATGTTTGGATAGGGAATTATTATTGACAATACCGCTCAAATAAATCACTTGTTTGATAGCAGAGTTATCTAAATATTTATTAAAATTTTTAGCTGAAGTTTTTTCTAATTCATCAAAATCTCCGATTGAGGTCGACATAGAATGAATCATGTAATAAGCAATATCTACATCATTTAAGATAGCTGTTTCTTCATGAGGTTTTGTGAAATCAACTTCCCAGATGGAAATTTTTTGCAACATTTCGTCGTCAATTCCTAATCGGTTTTTGTCTCTAACTGCGCACACTACTTCATGACCTAAAAGTAATAGTTCAGGTAATAATCGTCTAGAAACATAACCATTGGCACCAGTTAGTAAAATCTTCATACAGAATTATTTATATGAAATTACGATATTTTAATCTTTATTAAGGTCAAACAAAAGTTAAAATTGAATTTTCTTAAAATATTTTGGTTTAAATACTAAATATTTAAGTGTTTAATTCTAAAGTGGTATTAGTAAAATTTCTTATTTCTTGAGCACGAGTTAAATTGTTATTTAATTTTTCGTTAAAAGCAGGAATTATTTCTTTTAATTTATTTTGCCAAGCTTCAGATTTCATCTCGTTTTGAAAACATTTTTCAAGTAATTCAAGCATAATTGAAGTTGCTGTAGAAGCTCCAGGTGAAGCTCCTAATAAGGCTGCTAAAGACCCATCTTTTGATGCAATTACTTCTGTTCCAAATTCTAAAATACCTTTCCCGTTTTCATCTTTTTTAATTACTTGAACACGTTGTCCAGCATTTTCAAGTGTCCAATCTTCTTCTTTTGCAGATGGAACATATTCTTTTAAAGCATTCATTCTGTCCTCATCAGATTGAAAGACTTGTTCAATTAAATATTTGGTTAATGAAATATTTGAAATTCCAGCTCCAATCATTGGTTTTAAATTACTAATTTGAATAGAATCAAATAAATCTAAATAAGAGCCGTTTTTTAAAAACTTTGTAGAAAATCCGGCATATGGTCCAAATAATAGGGCTTTTTTACCATCAATTATTCTCGTGTCAATATGAGGCACACTCATTGGTGGTGCTCCAACTGAAGCTTTTCCGTAAACTTTAACTTGGTGTTTAGCAATGACCTCAGGATTAGTGCATTTTAACCATTGTCCACTTACAGGGAAACCACCATATCCTTCACCTTCTGGGATATTAGCTTTTTCCAATAGTAGTAAAGATCCTCCACCAGCACCAATAAATACGAAAGAAGTAATTGTTCTTACTTTCGAGTTCTGAGTTAGATTCTCAATTTTTATGCGCCATTTGTTATCATCCGTTTTTTTTAATTTCTTAACTTCATGATTATAATGGATGTGCACACCTTCTAAAGAGCTTAAATATTGAAACATACTTCTGGTTAACGAACCAAAATTCACATCAGTACCTTCATCCATTTTAGTGCAAGCTATTGTGTCTGAAGTTTTTCGATTTTCCATTATCAGAGGCGCCCATTCTGAAATAATTTTTGTATTTGTTGAAAATTGCATGCCTGCAAATAATGGATATTCTTTTAATTTTAGATATCTATTGTGTAAGAATTCTATATTTTCATTTCCCCAAACAAAACTCATATGAGGTACTTTTCGAATAAAAGTTTTAGGGTTTTTTAGAAGTTTTTTTTTAATTAAATAACTCCAAAATTGTCGTGAAACTTCAAAGGATTCACTAATTTTTAAAGCTTTCGAAATGTCAATGCTATGATCAGCTAATTGTGGCGTATAGTTTAATTCACAAAATGCAGAATGACCAGTACCAGCGTTATTCCAAGCATCAGAACTTTCTGTTGCGGCTCTGTCTAATCTTTCAAAAATATGAATGGTACATTTTGGGTTTAGTTCTTTTAGTAAAAGCCCTAATGTGGCACTCATTATTCCTGCTCCAATTAAAACAATATCTGATTCTAATCTTAATTTTTCTGACATTTTTTTAAAATTATAAGCTTTAAATTCCTCTAATAATACTTAAAGTAGCACTAATAATATACTGAATACCAATTGCAATTGTTAAGAAACCAATGATTCTTGAAATTGCCACGATTCCTGATGAACCTAATATCTTAGCTAAATAGTGTGCACTTCTTAAAACGATATAAATTAAAGCAGCAACAGCTAAAATAGCCAAACAAGAAAACAAGATTTCCGTTGTTGTAATTACATCGCCTGATTCGCTTAATTCTTGATAATAAGCAATTAATAGAGAAATGGAACCCGGACCAGCTAACATTGGCATGGCTAAAGGTGTTAAGGCAATATGTTGACGGGCTTCAGCTTCTTTTTGTACTTTTTTATTGATCCCTTTATTCTTGCTAAAATTTCCATTTAATAAGGAGAAACCGGAACTTGCAATGATAATTCCACCCGCAATTCGTAAAGCAGTAATCGTTATTCCGAAAAAGGATAAAACGTATTGACCCACAAAAAAAGAGATCATTAAAATAATAAAGACATTGATTGAAGTGACAAGTGAAGTTTTTGAGCGTTCAGAAGAAGTGTAGCCTTGAGTTAATCCTACAAATATTGGAACAGTTCCAATTGGATTTAAAACGGAAAATAAAGCAACAAATAAATAAATAAAAATGTCCATAGTTTTTTTGCAAATATATCTTGTTAATCAAAGATAGAATTTAAAATAGAATTATATAAATGTAAATTAAAAAACATTTAGTAATTTAGATAAAAATAAAATCTTATTATATGAAAACTTTAGTATTAGGCGCAACCACCAACAAAGAACGATATGCTTATAAAGCGATTCATAGTTTAATTGATAAAAGTCATCAAGTTGTAGCTATAGGTACAAAAGAAGGCATGGCTTTAGATGTGAAAATTGAAACAACAAAAGTTCCTTTTAGCGGAATTGATACGGTTACGTTATATTTAAATCCGAAAAATCAAGAGGAATATTATGATTATATTATTTCCTTAAAACCAAGACGTGTAGTTTTCAATCCAGGAACGGAAAATCCAGAGTTTTATGAAATATTAAAGAAAAATAATATTGACTTCGAAGTCGCTTGTACCTTGGTTTTGTTGGCTACGAATCAGTATTAAATTTATTGACCTTTTGTAATGACCAATAAATCATTTCATTGTCATTTTTAGTTATGTCGAAATTTAGTTTTTTAAGAAGTTTGATAGAACTTGTATTGTCAATCAAGCAGCGAGCCGTTATTTCTTTAACGATATCTTGGGTAAAAGCCCATTTTATAAGGACTTTTGTGGCTTCTTCTGCATAGCCATTTCCTCTTTCTTCTTTAATAATTCCATAACCAATATCAATATTTTCTTTTTCGTAATTAAACCCTTTAAATCCGAGATCTCCAATTATTTCAAAGGTTTCATTTTTAATAATCATCCAAGATTCAAATCCTGTTGGTGCTTCAACTAAAGATAAATTATTGCTTATTTTTGGTAAGGTTTCTAAAACATCATCATCAGGCCAATTTTTTCCTCTTTTTAAACCGATAGAATACAAATCACTAAAATCGTTACGAATCAGATTCTTGCAAATTTGTGAAGTAAAAGGAATAAGTAGTAATCTTTCGGTTTGAAGTTGATCTATTTGTAATATTTGAACTTTCAATTTATTGATTTTAGTTTGAGAAAATATTAAGTTGTTTGTTCAAACTTCTTGCTAATTAAATACAAACCAATAAAAGTTATCAATCCGTTTACTATGATTAATTCTTCTGCGAAAGCGTAAGGAATTAGTTTTGGAGCTTCTGCATCAATTCCAGAATTCATACTAATTAAATAAGTAATTGCTGGTGATAGCAAACAAATAAAAGGCACTAATTTATCTTTTACAGAACGATTTTTAACCAAAATTCCAAAAGCAAATAATCCTAATAAAGGTCCGTAAGTATAAGACGCGACTTTGAAAATTAGTTTTACAACTGATTGATTGGTTAACGAGTTAAATATCATTATCACCACAAAAATGGCCAAAGAAAAACCAATATGAACCAAATGTCTAGTTTTTACTGTGTTTTTAGTTTCTTCCTTTTTCTCCATTCCTAAGAAATCAATACAAAAAGAAGTCGTTAATGCTGTTAAAGCAGAATCTGTTGTAGCGAAAGTTGCAGCAGTTAATCCTAATAAAAAAACCACAGCCGGAACAAGTGCAAAATGATTGAAGGCAATTTCAGGAAATAATAAATCGGTTCTCACAGCGCCATTTAATGTTGGAACTGGAATGTTGTTTTTTGAAGCATATAAATATAATAGGGCTCCAACACTTAAGAAAAATAAATTAATAACTACAAAAATCCCTGTAAAAGTGAACATGTTTTTTTGAGCTTCTTTGATGTTTTTGCAACTCAGGTTTTTCTGCATCAAATCTTGGTCTAATCCAACCATGGCGATGGTTACGAAAATTCCACCTAAAATTTGTTTTATAAAATGTTGCCCTGAACCAATGAAATCTTCAAAAAAGAAAATTTTAGAATATTTTGATTTGTCAATTTCTGCAATGGCTTCGCTTAATCCAAAATTTAAACTGTCACAAACAAAATAAATCGTAAAGAAAACAGAACTCACTAAAAACACAGTTTGTAAAGTATCTGTGATGATAATGGTTTTCAATCCGCCTTTATAAGTGTAAGCAAAAATTAACCCTAAACTAATTAAAACTGTTGCTGAAAAAGGAATTCCAAATTTATCGAAAACAAAATGTTGTAACACTAAAACAACCAGATACAATCTGAAAGCAGAGCCAATTGTTCGACTCAATAGGAAAATAAATGAAGCCGTTTTATAACTAAAATAACCTAATCGTTGTTCAATATAGGTGTAAATTGATGTCAGATTTAATCTGTAATATAAAGGTAATAAAACGGTTGCTACAATAACAAAACCAATAGCATTTCCTAAAATAAATTGAAAATAAGCAAACTGATTCGCGTCAACTGCACCTGGAACAGAAATAAAAGTTACACCTGAAAGTGCGGTTCCAATCATTCCAAATGCTACCAAATACCAAGGCGATTTACTATTGGCTTTAAAAAAAGTATCGTTACTGCTTCCAGATTTTTTATTCATGAAATACGAAATTCCGAACAAAACAATAAAGTACGATAAGAAAAATAAAAGTATAGTAATTGGCTGCATAAGTTTTTTTTACAAAAATAGCAGAATAATGCAAATTCAAAGCATATTTGTTTACATTTGAAAAAATTAATTTATTTAAGGATGAAAAATATACTTACAAAGAAGTTGTTTTACTTTTTAGCATTATTTATGTTGTCGCTTACTGCTTTTGCTCAAGATGGAGAAGGTAGTGAAGAAATAGCTCCAGAAGTTGTAATTGATATGGATTTCAATAAATCTATTTATCCTGAAAGCGAAGGAAATGCCTATTTTTCAAATGAACCAAAAGCGGCTTTAATTGGTATGATTGTGCCAAAAAAGTATTCAGAACTAATTACTGAAATGAAAAAAGATCCTTCAGAAGGTATTAAAAATTTAAAAACAGGAGAATTTGATAATGCGGGTAAAAAAGTGTTTTTTTATTCTGGTAATATTACTGTAGAAAATGATAAAGAAATTTTTATGGAAGTATTAGTGAAACATTCAAATGAAAACGAATGTATTGTTGTGACATCAATGTACGAACCATCAGTAAAAGAAAAATTTGGTAAAGAAGCTAAAAGAGCCATTATTTCTGCTAAAGTTAACGAATAAAACGAAATAGAATTTATAATAAACCTATTTACAGAAATGTGAATAGGTTTTTACTTTTTAATATATTTGCAAAATGGAATTCTCATCAAAATTATTAGAAAACGCGGTTAATGAAGTAGCAATGTTACCAGGAATTGGTAAACGAACTGCTATGCGTTTGGTTTTGCATTTATTAAAACAACCAAGTGAGCAAACTCTATTGCTAACGGAAGCATTAACTAAAATGCGAAACGAAATAATTTATTGTCAAAGTTGTCATAATATTTCAGATAATGCTATTTGCGAAATTTGTAATAATGCCACTCGTGATCATTCAATTGTTTGTGTGGTGGAAGATGTAAGAGATGTTATGGCTATTGAAAATACAAGAATTTATAAAGGTATATATCATGTTTTAGGCGGGAAAATTTCTCCAATTGAAGGTGTTTCTCCAAGTCAATTAAACATAATTTCTTTAGTTGAAAAAGTGAAACAACAAAAGGTTTCAGAGATTATTTTTGCTTTAAGCTCTACAATGGAAGGCGACACCACAAATTTTTATATTTTCAAACAAATAAAAGAGTATAAAATAAATGTTTCTACTATTGCCAGAGGTATTTCTGTGGGTGACGAATTGGAATATGCGGATGAAGTAACACTTGGAAGAAGTTTATTGCACAGAATTCCCTTTGAGTCCTCAATTAAATCGATGTAATTCTTTTAAATTAACAAGGAAAAAGTATATTTGTAAAATCTTAAATTTTAATAGGATATCGCAAGAATAACAAGATTATACTAAATAAATAAAAAGTGATGCACTGTTTTAATAAAAAAACAATAAATAAGTAATATGAAATTTTTTATAAAAACCATAAAAATATTCTTTATTTTTCAATTATTGACCTCTTGTGTTCCTTATAAAGACACGCTTTATTTAGAGAAAAACAAAGAAAAAGTAGCTGATATTGAGATTAATGCGGATGCTTATAAACCATACAGACTTCAGGTTGATGATATACTTTCTGTAGAAATAAGAGCAAATAACCAAAAAGAAGTTGAAATTTTCAGTAAAACAAGAAATAATGCTTCAGGTATAGTTAACCAAGATCAATTGTATTTTGATGGTTATCAAGTTGATGGTTTTGGAAATATTAGAATACCCGTTTTAGGATTAGTTAATGTTCAAGGTCAAACCGTTGATGATATTAGTAAATTGCTTGAAAAAAAGTTATTAGAGGAATATTTTACTCCTGCTTCAAATTTATTTGTAACAGTGAAATTAGCTGGAATTAAATACACTATTAATGGTGAGATTGGAGCAACTGGTACAAAAACAGTTTTTCAAGATAAATTAAATATTTTAGAAGCAATAGCAAATTCTGGAGATATAAAAATTACTGGAAATAAGAAAGAAGTTGTGGTAATGAGAAAAATACCAACAGGTTACCAATCTGAAACAATTGACTTAACTGATGCAAATGTTATCAATTCACAATATTTTTATTTAAAGCCTAACGATTATGTTTATGTAAAACCATTAAAACAAAAAAGTACAGGTTTTGGAACAAACGGTTTACAAACACTAACTACGGTTTTGTCGCTTTTTGGAGTAATTACAACAACTTATTTATTAGTGAAAAATTTATAATTTCAAAATATGTTTGATACAAAAGATATAAAATTAATAAGTGAAGGAGCAAGTTTTGATATTAAAGCATTTCTTGTTAAACTTCTTGGACATTGGAAAATATTTTTACTTTCCATGTCAATAGCTATGTATTGGGCATATTATGTAAATATTAGGAAAGAAAGTATTTTCGGAATGGATGCTTCAATTGTTGTAAAAGATGATAGCAATCCAATGTTTTCTAATAATACAAGTTTAACGTTTAACTGGGGAGGAACTTCAGATAAAGTTCAAACCGTAATTACTACGCTACGTTCTCGAACACACAATGAAAAAGTTGTAGATAAATTACAATATTATATTCAATATCTAAGAAAAGGAGATTATTTTTATCCTGACGCTTATGGTACAATTCCTTTTAAAGCCGCAATTAATAAACAAAGAGGACAATTAGCAAATACACTAATCAGAATAAAACCAGTTTCAAATACAGAGTTTGAATTTGAAGTAGATTTTGGGGAAGCTAAAGAAGTAATGCTATATCATTATACCGATTATTCTACAAGTACAATAAAAACATCAGGAAAAAAGTTTTTTAGTAAATTTAAATTTAATCAAGAAATTAACCTTCCTTTTTTTAATGGTCAAATTACTTTAGATTCCTCAAAACCATTAAATCTTAATGAAGATATTTATATTAGGTTTGATGATTTTAACGGAACAGTTGGAGCATATAAAGGAATTGGAGTAACTGCTGATTCAAAAGCACTTTCAGTAATTGTGTTAGATATGCAAGGGTCTAATAAAGCACGTTTAGTAGAATATTTAAATTCAACAGTTACTATATTAAGAGAAAACGAATTAAATAGTAAAAATCTTTTTGCCGTAAACACTATTAGATTTATTGATAGTACTTTAAATGTAATAGAAGGACAATTAAAAAACACAGAGTCAGACTTAAAAAATTTTAGAAAAAACACGAATGTTTACGAATTAGAAGGTGGTGGAGTAAAACTTTCAGAGGAAATTTCAAGTTTAGATTTAGAACAAGACAATGTAAAACGAAAATTAGCCTTTTATAATTTTCTTAAAAGTTATTTAGAGAAAAATACTGATTATTCTAAATTGCCAGCACCAGCAGTTGCAGGAATTGACGATCCAAATATAATTACTAATGTATCAAGATTAATTCAGTTGTCAATTGAAAGAGCCGAAAAAACATATACTGTAAAAAACCAAATTTCATATAAAGAGTTAGACTCTCAAATGGAATCAGTTAAAAAAGTTTTACTAAACAATATTGAAAGTTCAAAAGCTGCCTTGTCTATTGATTTAAAGAGTATTAATGTTAGAATAAATAAAGCAGAAGGGTCAATTAGTCAATTGCCAGGAAAAGAACAAGATTATATTGATATTACAAGGAAATACTCCTTAAAAGAAAAAATATATAGCACATTTTTAGAAAAAAGAAGCGAAGCAGATATTGTAAAAGCCGCAAGTGTTTCTGATATAGAGTTTATTGATTCAGCAAAAGATGTTGGTGGTGGTTTCAGAGGACCAAAACGAACAATAAATTATGTATTGGCAATAATTGTTGGTTTCTTTTTACCCTTTTTATATGTATTAATTAAAGCTTTAGCAGATACAAATATCAATACAACACAGGAAATTATTCAATTAACTAAGATTCCAATCATTGGAGTTATAGGAAAGAAAAACACAGATAATAACCTTTCTGTGTTTGAAAAACCAAAATCGCCATTAGCAGAATCATTTAGAGCTGTAAGGTCTTCATTGCAATTTTTGTCCAAAAAACAAAACGTGGAAGGAACTAAAATTTTAATGCTAACTTCATCCATATCAGGTGAAGGTAAGTCGTTTTGTTCTATAAATTTAGCAACTGTATTTGCATTAAGTGAAAAGAAAACAGTAATTGTTGGTTTGGATTTAAGAAAACCTAAAATCTTTGGTGATTTCAAAGTAGATAATAATTTAGGAGTAGTAAATTATTTAGTTGGGCAAAAAACAGTGGATGAGATTATCTATAAATCGCATATTCCAAATTTAGATATTATTACATCAGGTCCAATTCCTCCTAATCCTTCAGAACTATTAATGAGTGATGCCATGGGTGAATTAATCGCCGATTTAAAAACAAAATACGAATATATTATTTTAGATACTCCGCCAGTTGGTTTAGTATCAGATGCTTTAGAATTATCACATTTTGCAGATGCTACTTTGTATGTGGTAAGACAAGCGTACACCAAAAGAGGAATGCTTTCTGTAGTTAATGAAAAACACCTACGTGGTGAATTGAAAAATGTAAGTATTATCTTCAATGGTTTCCAAAACAAAGCTAAATATGGATATGGATATGGTTACGGATATGGTTATGGAGCTTACGGTTACGGATATGGAGCCTACTATGATGAAGAAGAAAGAAAACCAAAAACTAAAAAAGAGAAAATTTTAGATATGCTAAATTTATCTAAAAAGAATAATTCATAAATTAAGTGTACAATTCAATTCAAAATAAAAAAATTGTCATCACAGGTGGTGCTGGTTTTATCGGCTCTAATTTGTGTGAATATTTTTTAAAAAACAAAAACCAAGTTGTTTGCTTGGATAATTTTTCTACAGGGTTTAAACATAACATTGAAATATTTTTAAGCAATCCGAATTTTACTTTAATTGAAGGTGATATTAGAAGTTTAGAAACTTGTAAAAAAGCAGTTGAAAATGCAGATTATGTTTTGCATCAAGCGGCTTTAGGAAGTGTGCCTCGCTCTATAAATGATCCAATAACTTCAAATGAAGTCAATGTTTCTGGTTTTTTAAATATGTTACAAGCATCCAAAGAAGCCCATATAAAACGTTTTGTTTATGCCGCAAGTTCTTCAACTTATGGCGATTCAGAAGCTTTGCCAAAAGTAGAAGATGTTATCGGGAAACCATTATCGCCTTACGCTATTACAAAATATGTAAACGAATTATATGCCGATGTTTTTAGTAAAACATACGGTATGGAAACTATCGGATTAAGATATTTTAATGTTTTCGGACGTCATCAAACACCAAACGGAGCTTATGCGGCCGTTATTCCGAAATTTATCTCCTTGTTTATAAATCACGAAAGTCCTGTTATTAATGGTGATGGGAATTATTCTAGAGATTTTACTTATATAGACAATGTAATTCAAATGAATGAATTAGCTTTGCAGGCTCAAAATTCAGAAGCGATAAATCAAGTATATAACACGGCTTTTGGAGAAAGAACAACCTTAAACGAATTAATTAAATATATAAAAGAATTTCTAACACCATACGATTCTGAAATAGACAATGTTTCTTGTGTTTATGGACCTAATAGAGGTGGAGACATTCCACATTCTTTGGCAAGTATTGATAAAGCTAAAGAGTTATTAGGCTATAATCCGAAATATTCTATTAAAGAAGGACTTAAAGAATCCATCGATTGGTATTGGAAAAATTTAAAAACAGAACAAAATGATTAAAAATATTTGTTGTATTGGCGCAGGTTATGTTGGTGGACCAACAATGGCAGTAATTGCTCAAAAATGTCCGCATATAAAAGTTACTGTTGTCGATTTAAATCAAGATAGAATAAACGCTTGGAATCATGAAGATTTAAGTTTATTACCAATTTACGAACCTGGTTTAGATGCAGTGGTTGGTGAAGCTAGAGGAAGAAACTTATTTTTTTCAACAGAAGTTGATAAAGCAATAGATGAAGCAGACGCTATTTTTATTTCAGTAAATACACCAACCAAAACGTATGGAGTTGGTAAAGGTATGGCAGCTGATTTAAAATATATCGAATTATGTGCCAGACAAATTGCTCGTGTAGCTAAAACGGATAAGATTGTTATTGAAAAATCTACTTTACCTGTAAGAACAGCTCAAGCGATTAAAGATATTTTAGATCATACTGGAAATGGTGTAAATTTTCAAATCTTATCTAACCCAGAATTCTTAGCGGAAGGAACAGCAATCGAAGATTTATTCGCTCCAGATAGAGTGCTTATTGGTGGCGATACCACACCAGAAGGTCAAGTTGCTATTAATAAGTTAGTTGAAGTCTATGCCAATTGGGTAAGTAGAGATAACATTTTAACCACAAACGTTTGGTCTTCAGAATTATCAAAATTAACAGCAAATGCTTTTTTAGCACAACGTGTTTCATCTATCAACGCGATGAGTGAATTGTGTGAAAAAACAGGAGCTGATGTTAATGAAGTGGCAAAAGCAATCGGTTTAGATAGTAGAATTGGTTCAAAATTCTTAAAATCATCAGTTGGTTTTGGAGGTTCTTGTTTCCAAAAAGATATTTTAAATTTAGTATACATCGCAAAATCTTATGGTTTAAATGAAGTTGCCGATTATTGGGAGCAAGTAATTATTATGAACGACCACCAAAAACGTCGTTTCTCAAAAAATATCATTAGTACTTTATATAATACGGTTTCAGGTAAAAAAATTGCTTTCTTAGGTTGGGCTTTCAAAAAAGACACCAACGATACTCGTGAATCAGCAGCTATTTATGTTGCCAATGATTTAATTAGCGAGCAAGCAAATATTGCTGTTTTCGATCCTAAAGTAGAAGCAAATCAAATTCATTTCGATTTAAATTATTTAGAAACTCGTACTGATGTAGAAAATAAAAAATACATTTCTATTGAAACAAATGGTTATGATGCTTGTAAAAACGCACACGCTATTGCTGTTTTAACAGAATGGGATGAGTTTAAAACTTACGATTGGCAAAGAATATATGACAATATGTTAAAACCAGCATTCGTTTTTGATGGTAGAAACTTATTGAACAAAGCTGAATTAGAAAAAATTGGATTTATTTACCAAGCAATTGGGAGTTAGATTGGGTTGTGAGTTGTGGGTTATGAGTTGTGGGTTATGAGTTTTACGTTGTTTGTTTTGGGTTATGAGTGATTCTAGAAGTTATAAGGATTTAGATATTTATAAGATTAGTTTGGACTTATTTTTACAAGTTCACCCAAGTTCATTAAAATTACCAAAACATGAATTATATGAATTAGGTAGCCAACTTCGACGCTCTTCGGATAGTGTTGTTTCAAATATTATTGAAGGATATGGGAGAAGAAGGTATAAAGCGGATTTTATAAGATTTTTAGTTTTTTCTCATAGTAGTTGTTTAGAAACAATAGGTCATGTTTATAAAATATCTATTTTGTATCCGGAGTTCAACTCTATTTTTGAACCTTATATTAATGAATATGAAAATTTAGGAGGTAAAATTTTTAATTTTATTTCTTACGTAGAAAAAAACTGGAAGTAAATATGAATTCAAATACATACAACACACAACACACAACACACAACAAAATCGCCATACTTGGATTAGGTTATGTAGGACTTCCTTTAGCAAGATTGTTTGCTACAAAGTATCCTGTAATTGGTTTTGATATTAATGAGCAAAGAATTTCCGAATTAAACAACGGAATCGATTTAACGTTAGAAGTTGAAGAAGATTTATTGAAATCGGTTTTAAAAAAGCATAATTCACAATTGACGACTAATTATTTACATTGTTCAAATAAATTAGAAGACATAGCCGATTGTAATTATTATATTGTGACGGTTCCAACTCCAGTTGATAAACACAATAAACCCGATTTAACTCCACTTTATAAAGCGAGTGAAACTGTTGCGAAAGTCTTAAAAAAAGGAGATATTGTGATTTACGAATCAACAGTTTATCCAGGTGTAACAGAAGAAGAATGTGTGCCTGTTTTAGAGAAATTATCAGGATTAAAATTTAATGTCGACTTTTTTGCAGGTTATTCACCAGAAAGAATCAATCCAGGAGATAAAGAACATACGGTTGATAAAATTTTAAAAGTTACCGCAGGTTCCACTCCAGAAATTGGCTTAAAAGTTGATGCTTTATACAATAGTGTAATTACTGCAGGAACGCATTTAGCACCCACAATTAAAGTGGCAGAAGCTGCTAAAGTTATAGAAAATTCGCAACGTGATATCAATATTGCGTTTGTAAATGAATTAGCAAAAATATTCAATATTCTAGATATTAATACACAAGATGTTTTAGAAGCAGCTGGTACAAAATGGAATTTCCTTCCTTTTAAACCAGGTTTGGTTGGCGGACATTGTATTGGTGTTGATCCGTATTATTTAGCACAAAAAGCTATAGAAGCAGGTTATCATCCAGAAATTATTTTGGCTGGTAGACGTATGAATGACAGTATGGGCGAATATGTTGCATCTGAGGTTGTGAAGTTGATGATTAAGAAAGAAATCGTTTTGCATAAAGCAGAATTGTTGCTTTTAGGTATCACATTCAAAGAAAATTGTCCGGATGTACGAAACACAAAAATTGTAGATATCGTTCACGCTCTGAAAGAATACGGCATAAATATTACCATCTATGATCCGTGGGCAAAACCAGAAGAAGTACTTCATGAATACGGAATTGTAACCACTAAAACGATTCCATCATCACAATTTGATGCCGTAATTTTAGGCGTTTCTCATACCGTGTTTAGTACTTTAGATATCAATTTATTAACAAAAAGTAATAATGTTGTTTATGATGTAAAAGGTTTCCTTACAGCAGAAGTTGACGGAAGATTGTAATTTTTAGATTAAGTTTCTATTCAATAATTAATTTAAGGATTGTTCTTTTAAGTTACTAAATAAGTAAAGATGTTAAATTATATTTTTAAAAAAAACACTGCTGATTCTGAAAGAACACTTATCATAAAAAAAAATATTTTGGGTTCTTTTGTTGCGAAAGGATTAAATGTTTTGGTTTGTTTTTTATTGGTTCCATTTACTATTTCCATATTAAATAATGAAAAATATGGAATTTGGATTACTATTTTTTCGATAGTAAATTGGTTCAATATTATGGATATTGGATTAGGTAATGGTTTTAGAAATAAATTTGCCGAAACTATTGCAAATAAGAATTATAGTAAAGGTAAAGAATATGTACAAACCTTATATTCTTCCACTTTTTTAATTTCTTCTATATTTTTAATTCTATTTTTGTGTGTTAATTTTTATCTTGATTGGTATAAAATACTAAATGTAAATCCTGATATTAGCGAAAATTTAAATACAATTGTTTTAGTTGTGTTTGTGCTTTTTTGTTTTCAATTGGTACTAAAAAATATTTCAACTATTTTATTAGCAATACAAAAAACAGCATTTAGTAATGTTTTAGTTTTGTTAGGTAATGTTATTTCTTTTCTTGTAATTATTCTAATAAATTATTTTTTCAAAATAAATTTATTTATTGTTGCTTTCGTGTTTATGCTTTCGCCAATTATAGTTTATTTTTTGGCAACATTTATAGTATTTAAAGAAGAACTTAAAGAATATAAACCTTCGTTTGAAATTATTCCTAAAAGAAATTCATTTAATGAATTAATGACATTAGGTTTAAAGTTTTTTCTTATTCAAATTACAAGTATAATTATTTTTTCATCTAGTAGTATTTTAATTACTAGATTATATGGTCCATCTTCAGTTACGTCTTACAATATTGCATTTCAGTTATTTGCTGCAGCACAAATTGTTTTTACAATAATTGTAACACCTTTTTGGACAGCATTTACTGATGCTAATTCTAATGAAGATTATACTTGGATAAAAAATTCGATAAAAAACTTATTAAAATTATGGATATTATTCTCTATAGGAGTATTAGTTTTATGGTTAATATCACCAATAGTTTTTAAAATATGGATTGGCAATAAAGTTTCAATTCCGTTTCAATTATCTTTTCAATTTGCATTATATACTATTTTAATAACAGGAATTTCTATTTTTTCTGCTTTCATTGCAGGAATTGGAAAAATTCAATTAACATTAATAGTTTCAATAATTCAATGTATTGTATATATTCCTTTGGCTTATTTTTTAGCAAAAATGATGAATTTACATACTATTGGAGTTATAATGGCTATTAATATTAATATGTTTGTAACTTTGATTTCTTGTTTCATTCAAACTAGAAAGTTAATTTCAAAAAAAGCATTTGGTATTTGGAATAAATAAAATTTGCATAAACAAAAGAATACTATTTATGATTAGTTTTTTATTATCTAAAGTACTTGCAAGGATTAAAAATGCCATAAAATTTCCAATTTGGTATGTTTTCAATTATTTGAAACTTAAAATTGAAATGGTTTCTTATGAAAAGTTTCCAATAATTAATGGATTTATATTATTAGTTAATAGAGGTGAAATTAATTTAGGAAAAGATATAATAATTACTAGTAATAATTATTCAAATCCAGTTGGAAATGGCAATCGTACAGCAATTTATTGTAGTGCAAGTGGCAAAGTTACTATTGAAGATTTTGTTTCTATGAGTAATGTAACCATTTTCAGTCTAGAAGAAGTAAAAATCGAAAAATATGTTATGATAGGTGGCGGTGTTCAAATTTTAGATTCTGATTTTCATCCTATTCACTTTGAGAATAGAGTAGTTAACGATGTTGCCAAAATTATTTCAAAACCTATACTGCTTAAACAAGGTTGTTTTATTGGAGCAAATTCTATCATTTTAAAAGGTGTTACCATAGGAGTGAATTCTGTTATTGGGGCCGGAAGCGTTGTAAGTAAAAGCATTCCTGATAATGAAATTTGGGGAGGTAACCCTGCACAATTCATAAAAAAAATATAGGATGATAGGTTCATTAATTTTCTTTTTGTTATTCCTTTGTTTTTATATGACTAAGTTCACAAAGGGGATTTTTGTTTTGATGCTATTTTCTTTGATGAATGATTTAATTGTTTTTTCTTTTGGATTTTCATTGCCCTTACATTTTATAATCTCATTATTTTATGTTCCAACTATTTTAATGAATTTTTCTAAAATTTCAAACAGGATAAATCCGATATTACTTCCCTTATATTTTGAAATTTTATACTTAATAATTTTAGCAATTATTTTTGGATATATTCATCCATGGGAAGATAGTCAAGATTTACTTCGTTCTTGGAGTCAAAAAGCAGAAGGAAGAGCGGTTGTACAAACCTTTAGAATAATAATTGAATTCTTTTTAGTTTTTTTAGTTGTGTTTTGGTTAAAAACAAACAAAATTACTATGAATTTTGTTATTAAATCAATTGTTTATTTGATTGTTTTAAATTTGATTGTTGCTTTTCTTGATGTAAGTTTTAATGGAGTAATTAAGAATTTTTTATTTTCAGAATCCCGCTTTATAGGAGATAGATATACAGCATTAAATGGAGAACCAAGAGCTTTTGGTAGAGTTTGTGTTTTAACATTTTTAACCTTATTAGGTTTAAAAACATATATTGATAACAAGAGATTAGTCAACATTGGGCTCCTAGTTTCAATATTAGGATTGTTACTGAGTTTATCAGCTTCAGCAATATTAATGCTTGTTATAAGTGTTGGGATTTATTTTGCTTTTTCTGGTAGGATTAAATTTATAATTTTAGGAATACCAATGCTGTTTTTACTGTATTCATTATTAAATCAAGACGAATTTTTTAGACAGAATACACTTTTGAAAATTGAGGCCACTTTATTAGAAGAGAATGAGTTTGCTAACGAAAAAGTTAATTCTTATGAACCTAATTTCTTTAGTCATTTTGAAATATTTGATAGAGCCGCCTTAAATTTTTTATATTTTAATCAAGATTATATTATAACAGGAACTGGGCCAAATTTAATAAGTATACCTTCATCCAAGTTTTTAACAGAAACCAATTCAAAAGAATATGAAGATAGAATTGATAGTGCGCCACATAGTTTTATAATAAATCTACTAGCGAGATCGGGAGTCATAGGTATTTTATTGTGGATTTTGTTTTTCACTAAATTAGCAAAAAGAACATTTAACATTAGTTTGGATATCTTTGCATTCTTCATTTCAATATTTGTAGCAAATATGATGGTTTTAACTTCGTATTACTTATTTATTTTAGCAATAATTTTATATTTAGTAAGTGAGAATAATTTAAAAAATAAAAAAACAGTAGTAAGATGATAAGTATAATTACACCCGTATTAAACGGAGAGCGTTTTGTTGAAAAAAATATTCTTTCTATTCAATCCTTAACCGTTCCTTTTGAGCATATCATTGTAGATGGAGGTTCAACTGATAAAACTTTACAAATTATTAGTAAATTTCCGCATGTCAAAGTAATTCATCAAACGGAAAAAAACGGTTTATATGGAGCAATTCATTTAGGATATGAAAATGCTAAATTTGATTATTTAGCTTGGGTAAATTGTGATGACATTATCTATTCTCAAAATTATGAATTTGCTCTAAAGAAAGCAATTTCAGAAAAAATTGATTTTGTTTATGGTAATTCCGAATTTAATTGGTCTAATGAAAATAAAATCACTTTTCAAAAGGCAAATCCTTTCGGTAAATATTTTTTAAAGAAAGGAATACTTCCATTTGTTCAGCCATCAAGTATTTATTCTAAAAAAATATATGATGTAATTAAGTTTAATTATGAAACTTATAGAATTATTGGCGATATAGATTTTTTTATAAATATCGCTCTAAATGATGATTTTAAATTTTGGTATTGTAGAAAAACACTTTCTCAGTTCTTAAAATATGGTGCCTCTTTAGGTGATTTAAACCACGATTTATATCTTAAAGAAAGAAAATTATTAAATAGAAATCCGAACCTTGTCCATAAAATAATGTATAAATTAACTTTAAATTTTTAGTTTATAAAATAATGAAGAAATTATGAAACTACTTTATTTGTATTCTGAAATTATGGGATATAATGTTCCAACAATTAACATTTTGGCTGAAAATTATTGTTCAGAAATTAATGTGATTAGTTGGAAAAAAAAAATATCTAATTATCAAATTGAAAAATCAGAAAAGGTAAATTATTTTTATAAAGAAGATTTTAATAAAATAGAATTAGTAAATTTTGTAAATAAATTTTCTCCAAATTTAGTGGTAGTTTCTGGCTGGATGGATAAAGAATACTTAGAAATTTGTAAAGATTTAAAAAACAAAGGAGTCACTATTGTTGGGGCGATGGATACACAATGGAAAAATACTATTCGACAAAAAATAGCCACAATTATTGCTCCCTTTTATCATAAAAAATATTTTGATCATTTATGGGTTTCAGGAATTTATCAATTTGAATACGCAAAAAGATTAGGCTTTTCAAATGAAAACATAATATTTAATTGCTATTCTGCAAACACCAATTTGTTAGAAAACAACAAAATGGAGGTTAATGATGATTTTAAAACATTATTGTTTATCGGTCGTTTTGATAAAGTAAAAGGAATTGACATTTTATTAAATGTTTTTACAGACTATATTAATGAAACAAAATCAAAATTAAAACTTAAATTAATTGGTGGAGGAATAGAGTTAGATATAGTAAAAAAACATGAATCAGATGCCATTATTGTTAAAGAGTTTATACAACCAGAACATCTTTTAGAGGAATTAAAAGATGTTCAAGGATTTATTTTACCTAGCATATCAGAGCCTTGGGGTGTTGTAATTCATGAAATGGCTGCTGCTGGTTTACCTTTACTGGTTTCCAATGTTTGTGGTGCTAATTCTGTTTTTGCAATAAATAATTACAATTCTTTTGTCTTTATGGCTAACGATAAAATGGATTTAAGAAATGCAATTGAGAAATTTGATTTAACTTCAAATTCAGAATTAATTGAAATGGGAAAAAGAAGTAAGGTTTTGAGTAAAAAAATAAATCCTGAAACTTCAGCGGCGTCACTAATGAGTATCAACTTAAAATAGTTAACAATGATTTTATTTGACGCAGTTTTTATAAATAATGGTGGAGGAAAGATTTTATTAGATTATTTAATTGATGAAATTGAAAAACAAAATATTGAAATAACC
>NZ_JAZAYT010000028.1:0-182739 GCF_036321945.1 Flavobacterium facile | reverse complement strand
TTTTTTTATAGAAAACATAAAAACAACTTCGAAAAAGTTATTTGCTTCGGAAATTTGCCTCCTTCAATTCGTTTAAAAGCTGAAGTATTTACCTATTTTCATCAACTCCTTTTTTTAGATATTCCAAACTCATTGTCTTTATTTCAAAGGATAATTTTCAATGTTAAGTCTAAAATTTTTAAAATAATAAAACAAAATACAGATTTTTGGATTGTTCAAACTGATGAAGTAAAAAAAAGATTATTGCAAAAATTGGAAATTACAAACGAAATAAATACAAAAGTGATTCCGTTTTATCCGCCATTAGATTCGTCTAATATTATAAGTCCAGATAAAAAAGGTTTTTTGTATGCAAGTAACGGAAGCTCTCATAAAAATCATTTAAACTTATTATTAGGATTTAAAAAGTATTGTGATACAAATGATAGAAAACAAGAATTGCATTTAACTGTTGGAAATGAGTTTACTTCTTTAATAAATGAAATTGAAAAATTGAAAAACCTAGGATATCCAATAATAAATCATGGCTTTGTTCCTCGACCAGAATTGTCAAATTTATATTCAAAAATAAAATTTGTTATTTATCCTTCATTATCCGAAAGTTTTGGACTCGGTCTTATTGAAGCAATTGAATTAGGTTGTGATGTTATTGCTGCTGATTTGCCTTATGCTTATGTCGTTTGCAAACCTTCCTCAGTATTTAATCCCTTAGAAATTAATGAAATTGCACAAGCATTTGTTCATGCAACAAATCATAATATAAAAAAAACAGAGCAAATAGTTTTTAATGAAATCAATCTGTTTTTAGAGTTGTTAAAATAAACTTAAAATTTAAATAGTTATATCAATCATATTATTAGTTTTACAAGTTGATAGCTTATAAAAACATAATCACATCAAAAGATGCAAATTAAAGACAAAATATTACTAATAACTGGCGGAACGGGTTCTTTTGGGAATGCTGTTTTAAGTCAGTTTTTACATACCGACCATTTTAAAGAAATCCGAATTTTAAGTCGTGATGAAAAAAAACAAGATGATTTACGAAAGAAAGTCAACAATAATAAAGTAAAATTTTATCTTGGCGATGTTCGTGATGTGCATAGTATTGACGCCGCAATAAAAGGTGTCGATTATATTTTTCACGCAGCCGCTTTAAAACAAGTGCCTTCGTGTGAATTTTTTCCAATGGAAGCAGTGAAAACCAATATCATCGGAACGGATAATGTGCTAACTATTGCTGAAAAATATGAAGTCAAAAAAGTAGTAGTTTTAAGTACTGATAAAGCCGCTTATCCAATCAACGCTATGGGAATGTCTAAAGCGATGATGGAAAAAGTGATGGTAGCCAAATCTCGTAATTTAGACGATAGTAAAACTATTTTTTGCGGAACTCGTTATGGAAACGTTATGGCTTCTCGTGGTTCGGTAATTCCTTTATTTATAGAGCAAATTAAAACTGGTAAACCAATTACCATTACCGATCCAAATATGACACGTTTTATGATGACGTTAGAAGACGCAGTAGATTTGGTTCTATATGCTTTTGAAAACGGTAATCAAGGCGATTTATTCGTGCAAAAATCTCCAGCTTGTACCATTGAAGTTTTAGCAAAAGCTTTAAATTTACTATACAGTTCTAACACAGAAATAAAAATTATTGGTACACGTCATGGTGAAAAATTATTCGAAACTTTAGTGAATCGGGAAGATATGGTGAAAGCGGAAGATTGTGGTAATTATTTCAGAATTCCAGCGGATAATAGAGATTTAAATTACGAACAATATTTTTCAGAAGGTGATATAAAACTAACCGAATTAGAAGAATATCATTCTCATAATACAGATATTTTGGACGTTGAGGAAATGAAACAGTTATTGTTGAAATTGCCTTTAATCAGAAAAGATATCTATGGAGAAGAAATCAATAAATATTTTGACCTTTAAAAGAGCCAAGTAAAAAGAGCCAAGTAAAAAGAGCCAAGTAAAAAGAGCCAAGTAAAAAGTAAAAAGAGCCAAGTAAAAAGTAAAAAGAGCCAAGTAAAAAGTAAAAAGAGCCAAGTAAAAAGTAAAAAGAGCCAAGTAAAAAGTTAAATAAAAGCCACGTAAAAAGTATTGAAAATGAGACAAAATGATTTGTTGGATAGAACTTTTAATTTTGCAGTTGCAGTTTTAAAATTTTTAAGAACTATTGAAAGTTTGCCTGAAAGCAATCTTATAAGATATCAACTAGGAAAATCGTGTACATCGGTTGGTGCTAATTATGAAGAATCTCAAGCAGGTTCATCAAAAGCAGATTTTCTTAATAAAGTTAAAATTTCATTGAGAGAAGCTAGAGAATCTAATTATTGGTTAAGAATTATTAAGGCATTAATCGAGAAAGAAAATATTGAATTAAACAATTTATTAAAAGAAAGTCAAGAATTGAAAAACATATTAGGAGCAATCGTAAACAATTCAAACAAATAACAAATGAAGAAACTTATTACTTTTCGAGAACTTGTTTCTTTTTACTTTTTACTTGGCTCTTTATAATTATGAAAATAGGTATTACAGGTCAAGACGGTTTCGTTGGCAAACATTTATACAATACATTAGGTTTATTTTCTGATGAGTTTTTACGTGTAGAATTTAAACGTGACTTTTTTGAGAATGATAAGAAATTAGATCATTTTGTTTCTCAGTGCGATGTCATTGTGCATTTAGCAGCTATGAATCGTCATGAAAGTCAAGATGTAATTTATGAAACGAATGTAAATCTGGTTCAGAAATTAGTTAATGCTTTAGAACGAACGAACTCAAAACCGCATGTTTTACTTTCCTCTTCAAGTCAGGAAGAAAGAGATAATTTATACGGAAAATCAAAAAAAGAAGGTAGAGAAATACTTGCGAATTGGGCTAAGAAAAATCATGGAATTTTCACAGGTTTAATTATTCCAAACGTTTTCGGACCTTTCGGAAAACCTTTTTATAATTCGGTTGTCGCCACATTTTGTCATCAAGTTTCACATAATGAAACGCCAAAAATTGATGTGGATGGCGATTTAAAACTGATTTATGTTGGCGAATTGGTTCAAGAAATTATCGCACAAATTAGAACAAAAAAGCATCAATCCAAACTAGAAATTCAACATACTTCTGAAAAGAAAGTTTCTGAAATTTTAGCTTTATTACAACATTTTAAATCAGAATATCAAGATAATGGAAGCATTCCGGTTTTACCATCGGTTTTCGAATTAAATTTATTTAATACTTTTAGATGTTATATGGATATAGCCACTCATTTTCCTGTAAAATTGATGCAACATACTGATGACAGAGGAAGTTTTGTAGAAATTATCAGGTTAGAAGTGGGAGGACAAGTTTCTTTTTCTACAACTAAACCCAACATTACCAGAGGCAATCATTATCACACCAGAAAAATTGAACGTTTTGCTGTGATCAAAGGAAAAGCCTTAATTCAATTGAGAAAAATTGGAACGGATGAGGTTTTAAATTTCGAATTAAATGGCGATGAACCTGCTTATGTGGATATGCCAATTTGGTACACACATAACATAAAAAATATTGGTGACGATATTTTATATACCAACTTTTGGATAAACGAATTTTTCAATCCAAATGATGCCGATACGTATTTCGAAGAAGTATAAGGTTTAATTTTCACGCAGATTGAAAGGATAAAAGGATTTTTGGATTGGGTGTAATTTTTTTAAGATTTAGTAAAGACAAAATTTAATTTTCACGCAGATTGAAAGGATAAAAGGATTTTTGGATTGGGCGTAATTATTTTAAGATTTAGTAAAGACAAAATTTAATTTTCACGCAGATTGAAAGGATAAAAAGGATTTTTGGATTGGGTGTAATTTTTTTAAGATTTAGTAAAGACAAAATTTAATTTTCACGCAGATTGAAAGGATAAAAAGGATTTTTGGATTGGGCGTAATTATTTTAAGATTTAGTAAAGACAAAATTTAATTTTCACGCAGATTGAAAGGATAAAAGGATTTTTGGATTGTACTGAAGTAATGATTAAAAAGGAAATTTCACGCGGATTGAAAGGATTTAAAAGATGTTTTGATTGTGCTGAAGTAATGTTAAAAAGGAATTTCACGCAGATTGAAAGGATTGAAAGGATTTTTTTGATTGTACTGAAGCAATGATTAAAAAGGTAATTTTACCCGGATTGAAAGAATTTTTTTGATTGTACTTAAGTAATGATTAAAAAGGTAATTTACGCGGATTGAAAGGATTGAAAGGATTTTTTTATTGTGCGTAATTTTTAAGATTTAGTAAAGACAAAATTTATATAAGCCACGAATAAAATAAAAAAATGAAAGATAACGATATTACATACAAAATTAGAGGATGCATTTTTAATGTTTATAATAATTTAGGACCAGGATTATTTGAATCTGTATATGAAGCTGCATTGCTTTATGAATTAAATAAAGCTGGATTAAAAGCTAAAAATCAAGTTGAGTTAGCGGTTCATTATGATGATGTTCTTTTGGATGTTGCTTTTAGAATTGATATTTTAGTTGAAGAAAGTGTGTTAATAGAACTAAAGTCCGTTGAGGAATTATCTAAAGTTCATTATAAACAAGTCGTAACATATTTAAAACTATCTGATATTCCAATTGGTATATTGGTAAATTTCAATACTGATAATATAAATTTGAACACCAAAAGAATAGTAAATAATTTTTTTGAATAATTAGATTATATACAAAGAGAAGAATCGATAAATCCTTTCAATCTGCGTGAAATAAAATAAAAACAATATTACGCTAAAAGAAAAGAATTCATAAATCCTTTTAATCTGCGTGAAATAATATAGAAAATGAAAAAACTAAAATTAATAACCGTAGTAGGAACTCGTCCAGAAATTATTCGATTATCTCGAGTGATGGCTGCTTTAGACGCTTCTGAAGCTATTGAACATATACTTGTTCACACAGGTCAAAATTACGATTACGAATTAAATCAAATATTTTTTGACGATTTAGGTATTCGTAAACCCGATTATTTCTTGAATGCTGCTGGAAAAACAGCTACAGAAACTGTCGGTCAAATTTTAATTAAAATCGATCCGCTTTTAGAAGAAATACAACCAGATGCTTTTTTAGTTTTAGGCGATACGAATAGTTGTTTGTGTGCGATTCCAGCTAAAAAACGTCAAATTCCAATTTTCCATATGGAAGCTGGAAACCGTTGTTTTGATCAAAGAGTTCCTGAAGAAACGAACCGTAAAATCGTAGATCATATTTCCGATGTAAATTTAACTTACAGTGATATTGCTCGCGAATATTTACTTCGTGAAGGTTTGCCTGCGGATAGAATTATCAAAACGGGTTCGCCAATGTTTGAAGTTCTGAATCATTATTTACCAAATATTCAAGCATCAGAAATTCTGTCTACTCTAAAATTAGAAAAAGGGAAATATTTTGTGGTGTCTTCACATCGTGAGGAAAATATCAATAATCCTGATAATTTTAACGGCTTAATTGAAAGTTTAAATCAAATTGCAGCACACTATAAATTCCCAATTATTGTAAGCACGCATCCTCGAACTCGCAACATGATTGAAAGCAAAAATGTAAAAGTTCGTGAGGAAGTTCAGTTTTTAAAACCAATGGGTTTTAACGATTATAACGCCTTACAAATGAATGCTTTTGCCGTTTTATCGGATAGTGGAACGATTTCGGAAGAATCTTCAATATTGAATTTTCCAGCCTTAAATATTCGTCAAGCACACGAAAGGCCAGAAGCTATGGAAGAAGCATCTGTAATGATGGTTGGACTTTCACCTGAAAGAATCATGCAAGGTTTGGTACAGTTGCAAACGCAAAAAACAGGTTCAGAAAGAAATTTCCGCCCAGTTGCCGATTATTCCATGCCAAATGTTTCTGAAAAAATGGTTCGAGTTATCTTGAGTTATACCGATTATGTGAATCGAGTAGTTTGGAGTAAGAAGTAAGAGCCAAGTAAAGAGTAAAAGAGCCAAGTAAAAAGTAAAAAGAGCCAAGTAAAAAGTAAAAAGTTAAAAGAGCCAAGTAAAGAGTTAAAAGAGCCAAGTAGAAAGAGCCAAGTAAAAAGTAGAAAGAGCCAAGTAAAAATAAATATCTGCCACGTAATGAAAGAAAACGATTTATTAAAAAGAACATTTAATTTTGGAGTTAACTGTTTGAAATATTTGAGAAAATTAGAAACAAATCCAGAGAATAATTTAGTAAGATTTCAATTGGGGAAATCTTGTACTTCAATAGGTGCAAACTATGAAGAGTCTCAAGCAGGTTCTTCAAAAGCAGATTTTATTAATAAAGTGAAAATTTCTTTAAGAGAAGCAAGAGAATCTAATTATTGGTTAAGAATTTTAAAGGAGTTAACCGAAAATGAAGATGTTCAACTACAAATTTTAATTCAAGAAAGTAAAGAGATAAAAAATATTTTAGGTGCAATTGTAAATAATTCAAATAAAAAATAGTTATGAAATTTTATAATATTAGTTTTAACCTTTTTACTTTTTACTTTTTACTTGGCTCTTTTTAATATGAAAATACTTTTCTTAGCCTTAGCTTATCCGAAAATTCCAAATTCGAGTAATTTATATACCGATTTAATGGAAGAGTTTCGCGATCAAGGTCATGAAGTTTATGTTGTGGCTCCAGCTATCAATGAAAATGAAATTGGTTTAAATATTGAAGAAGGCATTCATGTTATCCGAGTAAAAACACTTCCGCTATTAAATGTAAACCCAATTCAAAAAGGAATAGCAAATGTGCTTTTGCCGTTTCAATATAAAAAAGCAATTAAAAAATATTTTAAGTCTGAAACCTTAGATTTAATCATCATGCCAACGCCACCAATTAGTTTGATTGATGTAGCGAGTTGGTTAAAAAAGAAATACCAGTCTAAATTATATCTGATTTTAAGAGATATTTTTCCTCAAAATGCTGTCGATTTAGGTATGATGAAGAAAGACGGAATGTTGTATAATTTCTTTCGAAAAAAAGAACATTTACTATATGAAGTAGCAGATAAAATTGGATGTATGTCGCCAGGAAATATTGATTATGTAATTCATCATAATCCAAAAGTAAAAGTTGAAAAATTACATTTATTACCGAATTGGCAAAAAGAAATTCCACAGTTTTCTGATGATAAAGTTGCTTTAAGAAAAAAATATAATTTTGATGATAACTTTGTCATTATTTTTGGTGGAAATATTGGTTTGCCTCAAAAGTTAGAAAATATTTTGGCTGTTGCCGAATTGTTTCAACCAGAAGATAAAGTGTTGTTT
The DNA here is from genome assembly GCF_036321945.1 of Flavobacterium facile. Classification (NCBI taxonomy): domain Bacteria; kingdom Pseudomonadati; phylum Bacteroidota; class Flavobacteriia; order Flavobacteriales; family Flavobacteriaceae; genus Flavobacterium; species Flavobacterium facile. Next base: position 175,436 of record NZ_JAZAYT010000028.1, on the reverse strand, counting down.
TTCATTGTCGGACAAGGAACGGAGAAAGCGAAAATCGAAAAATTAATTAAAGAGAAGAACATTCAAAACGTTGTAATTAAGAATTCATTACCACGTGATGATTATCAAAATATTATTTCAGTTGCCGATTGTGGTTTGATTTCTTTACATGAAAATTTCACCATTCCAAATATTCCATCCAAATCGTTAAGTTATTTCAATGCGAAAATTCCTGTTTTAGCAGCAATTGATATAAATACGGATTATGGAACAATCATTCAAGATGAAGTAAAAGCTGGAGTTTGGGCACCTTCAAATCAACCCCATCTAATCAAAGAAAAAATTGATTTATTGCTTGCAAATCCGCAACTTTGTAAACAAATGGGAGAAAATGGCTATCAGTATTTTGTAAATAATGTGACACCAAAACATAGTTATGAAGTTATTAAGAGCCAAGTAAAAAGAGCCAAGTAAAAAGAGCCAAGTAAAAAGAGCCAAGTAAAAAGAGCCAAGTAAAAAGAGCCAAGTAAAAAGAGCCAAGTAAAAAGTAAAAAGTAAAAAGTAAAAAGTTAAAAGAGCCAAGTAAAAAGTAATATGTATTCAAAAATAGTAAAACCAATTTTAGATTTTCTACTTGCCGTGATAGGATTCATAATCTTATTGCCAGTATTTCTATTGGTTACTATTTTGTTATTTATCGCCAATCAAGGAAAACCTTTTTTTATTCAGCGTCGACCTGGGAAAAATTGCGAAGTATTCTCAATTATTAAATTCAAAACCATGAATGATAAAAAAGATGCTTCAGGGAAATTATTACACGATTCAGAAAGATTAACTCCCGTTGGAAGTTTTGTACGAAAAACATCTTTGGATGAAATTCCGCAATTGCTAAATGTGATAAAAGGTGATATGAGTATCATTGGACCACGACCGTTATTAACAGATTACGTACATTTGTATAACGAGTTTCAAAACCAAAGACACAATGTAAAACCGGGAATTACAGGCTGGGCTCAAGTGAACGGAAGAAACTCCATTTCTTGGGATAAAAAGTTCGAATTAGACGTTTTTTACGTCAACAATATTTCTTTTTGGTTAGATTTGAAAATTCTATTTTTAACCGTAAAGAAAGTGCTAATTAGCGAAGGGATTTCAGCAGAAGATGCAGCCACAATAGAACCATTTCAAGGTCAATATTAACCCCCCAAATATGAAGAAAATTGCAATAATAGGAGCAGGCGGTTTTGGTAGAGAAGTGAAAATGCTTATCGATCAAATTAATGCTATTTCCCCAAAATATGAGTTCATCGGCTATTATGATGATGGAAAAGAAAAAGGAACTTTAGTTAATGGTTTTCCCGTTTTAGGTAACGTTTCAGATTTAAATGCTGTTGCAGAAGTCCTTTTTGTCGCTTTGGCTCTAGGAAATCCAGTTTACAAAAAGAGTGTTGTTGCTTTAGTTGAAAATCAAAACATCAGTTTTGAAACCTTAATTCATCCTTCAGTATTAATTGGTCATGACGAAGTTTCAATTGGAAAAGGAACTGTCATTTGCGCTGGAAGTATTTTAACTTGTAATATATCAATTAAAGATTATGTAACGCTAAATTTAGCATGTACGATTGGGCACGATACTGTTTTAGAGAATTTTGTATCGTTAATGCCTGCAGTTAATGTTTCAGGAGAAGTTGTGTTAGAAGAAGCTGTTTATGTAGGGACAGGTGCAAAAATAATCAATCAAGTTTTAATTGGGAAAAACACCACAATTGGAGCAGGAGCAGTGGTTTCAAAATCCATTCCAGAAAATTGTACAGCAGTTGGAATTCCTGCTAAACCTATTAAATTTCATTCGTAATGCTACAAGAAAAAATATGGTTATCCTCACCACACATGGGAGGAACCGAACAAAAATATGTTAATGAAGCGTTTGCTACCAATTGGGTAGCACCTTTAGGGCCAAATGTAAATAATTTTGAAATCGATTTAGAAACCTATTTAAATCAAAATGTTTTTGTTGGCGCTCTAAGTTCAGGCACAGCCGCTTTACATTTAGGTTTGATTTTGTTAGATGTTAAACCTGGTGATGAGGTTATTTGTCAATCGATGACTTTTTCGGCATCAGCTAATCCAATTGCTTACTTAGGAGCAACTCCAATTTTTATTGATAGTGAAATGGATACTTGGAATATGTGCCCCATCGCATTAGAAGAAGCCATAAAAGATAGGATTTCAAAAGGTAAAAAACCAAAAGCTATTATTCCGGTTCATTTATATGGAATGCCAGCTAAAATGGATGAAATAAGAGCCATTGCCAATCAATACGAAATTCCAATTTTAGAAGATAGTGCGGAAGCTTTAGGGAGTTCGTACAAAAATCAAAAATGTGGTACTTTTGGAGCTATTTCTGTTTTGTCTTTCAACGGAAATAAAATTATTACCACTTCTGGTGGTGGAGCAATGGTAACACATACGAAAGAATTAAAAGATAAAGCGGTTTTTTTATCTACTCAAGCCAGAGACAATGCGCCACATTACCAACATTCAGAAATTGGTTATAATTATCGAATGAGTAATATTTGTGCTGGAATTGGTCGTGGACAAATGGAAGTTTTAGATAAACATGTCAATTTTAGAAGAGCGAATCATCAGTTTTATTGCGATATTTTTTCCAAGATTAATGATGTAGTACTATTAACAGAACCTAATTCTGATTTTTATTCGAATCATTGGTTATCTGCCATTTTATTAAAATCTTTCGAGCAAAGAGAAGCTTTAAGGTTAGCCTTCGAAGCCGAGAATATAGAAACAAGACCTTTATGGAAACCCATGCATTTACAACCCGTTTTTGAGAATGCACCTTATTATGGTGAAAAAGTTTCAGAAAGTTTATTTGAAAAGGGTTTGTGTTTGCCTTCAGGTTCTAATTTAACCGATTCAGACAGAGCAAGAATTTCAAATGTAATTGATGATTTCTTTACTTAATAAAATCGTAATGTTTGATTGGTTTTTATTACATTTGTAACCCAAATTTTAACAGTGAAAAACAATAAAACATCTAATAAATCTATATTTTCAGAAGTATTCTTAAAAGATAAGATGCTGCATTTTGGTTATTTACCAAGATGGATTATTTTTTCTATTGATATTTTTATTGTCATTTTCGCTAATATTGTAACGTATTTTTTAATTTCTCTATTAACGTTCAAATATTACAATACACTTGATTTAACAAGTAGAATAATAATAATTTTAGCCACACAGTCTTTTTTCTTTTTTGTGTTTAAAACCTATGCAGGAATTATAAGACATTCTACTTTAAATGATGGCTACAACTTATTTAAATCAACATTTAGTTCGTTTTTAGCATTATCAGCCTTAAATTATATTCATTTTTATTTAGCTGGTGCGAAAATATTTTTAATGCCCGCTTTGTTGCTTACATTTTTGTTTTCCTTCATTTTTTTATTGTTTTTTAGAATTGTGGTAAAAGTGGTGTATCAAGTTTATCTTGATGCTGGAAATCAGAATAATTTGGAGAATATTGTTATTTATGGTACAGATTCGAATGCCATTTCGTTAGCTAATGCCATAAATGCAGAATACCCAAAAAGATATAAATTGGTAGGTTTTGCTGATAATTCTAAAAAAAATGTTGCCAAACAGATTTTAGGATTGCCAATTTATTACCACAATAAAAATATTAAAACAATTCTTTCCGACTTAAATGCAAAAGTGCTTATTATCTCAAATAATGTTTTTTCTAAAAGTGAGCAATTAGTTTTGGTTGATGAATGTTTAGAAAACAATATTAAGTTATTAACTGTTCCTGTAATTGCAGATTGGAATTCACAAAAAAATATTTCTAAAAAAATTAAATCTTTTGAAATTCAAGATTTATTGAATAGGGATGAAATTGTTTTAGATACCATAAATATTTCTAATAAAGTTTCTAATAAAGTGGTGTTAATTACTGGTGCTGCAGGTTCTATTGGAAGTGAAATAGTAAGGCAAATTATTTATTTTTCTCCTTCAAAAATAATTTTATTAGATCAAGCTGAAACGCCTTTACATCAGTTGTCACTAGAGTTAAATCAAGTATATTTAGAAATAATTCCAGTAATTGCAGATGTGCGAAATAAAGAGCAGTTAGATGTTGTTTTTCAAGAATACAACCCAGAATTTGTATTTCATGCTGCAGCATACAAACATGTGCCGTTAATGGAGAAAAATCCAAATCAAGCAATTTTTACAAATGTATTAGGTACAAAAAATTTAGCAGATTTAGCGGTTAAATATAAAGTGGAACGTTTCGTATTAATTTCTACAGATAAAGCCGTTAATCCTAGTAATATTATGGGAGCAAGCAAACGTATTGCGGAAAAATATGTGCAGTCCTTGTCTATTTATTTAGATCAAATGGGCGAATCATCTACCAAATTTATTACCACTCGTTTTGGAAATGTTTTAGGTTCTAATGGCTCGGTTGTACCCTTGTTTACTAAGCAAATTAATGCTGGCGGTCCAATAACAATTACGCATCCAGATATAATAAGATATTTTATGACCATTCCGGAAGCTTGTCAATTGGTATTGGAAGCAGGAACAATGGGGAATGGAAGTGAAATTTTTATTTTTGATATGGGTGAACCCGTAAAAATTATAGACTTAGCCCATAAAATGATAAAACTTGCAGGTTTTATTCCTGAAGTGGAAATTAGAATAAAAGTTGTAGGCTTAAGACCTGGAGAGAAATTATATGAAGAATTATTGACAAACGCTTCAACAACTTTACCAACGTATCATCAAAAAATTATGATTGCAAAAGATAGTTCGGAAAATTATATTTCTCTAAATGAAGATATTCTAGAATTGATTGATTTGTCAAAAGAAAATAATTCAGATGCATTGGTAATTAAAATGAAACAGATTGTACCTGAGTTTGTTAGTTTAAATTCTAAATTTGAAAAGTTCGATAATTAGTCGAAAAAGAACATTTATCAGTAAAAAAATTATCTTTGTAAAAAAAGCACCTAATGAATAAGCATTTATACTGTCTCTTAGTAGTTTTCATAACATTAGTTTCTTGCACGTCGCCATCAAAAATGGTGTATTTAAATAGTACAGGTAACTTAGATTCGAATGTGAAATTCGAAACAACTTTACAACCTGATGATCAATTATTAATAATTGTTTCTTCTGAAAATGCGGAAGCAGCTTCGCCTTATAATTTAAAAACTGTTGCTTATCAAGGTAATTCAGAAAATATAATCGCACAAGAAAGAAATCAAGCCTACATTGTTGACCAAGATGGAAATATTGAATTTCCAATGTTGGGAACGATTAAAGTTGGTGGCTTAACACGAATTGAAACCACAAATAAAATAAAAGCTCTTTTAAAAAATGGACATATTTCAGATCCAATTGTAAATGTGAGATTGTTAAATTTTAAAGTTTCGGTTTTAGGAGAAGTGGCTAAACCGGGTGTCTTTTCTATTTCTGGAGAAAGAGTTACTTTAGTAGAAGCTTTGGCTTTGGCAGGTGATTTAACTATATACGGAAAAAGAAATAGCATTTTATTAATTAGAGAAAAAAACGGGGTCAAAACTTACGAAAAAATAGATATTACAAAAACAGATTTTATTAATTCACCAAATTATTATCTATCTCAAAATGATGTGATTTATGTAGAACCAAATAAAACTAAATTGAATTCTTCTGCAGTTGGACCCAACTTAACAATTGGTATTTCGGCACTTTCATTAGTAGTTACCATTTTGGCATTAACCTTAAAATAAAATATGCAAAAATACAGTCAAAATTTTGATGAAGATTTAGATCAAAACATCAATATTAGAGAGCAATTAGAAAAGTACTTAATCCACTGGAAATGGTTTGTATTTGGGGTAATTGTGTCCTTGTTTTTGGCATTTTTATATTTAAGATATGCGGTTCCGATGTACAACGCCACTTCTACTATTTTAGTAAAAGATGACAGGAAAGGTGGTCTAGCTTCAGAACTTTCGGCTTTTTCCGATTTAGGGATGTTAAAAGGTGCAAAGAGCAATGTTGACAATGAAATTGAAGTTATAAAATCCAGAAAACTAATTAAGAAAACACTTAACGAATTAGGTTTCAATGTTATTTACATCAATGAAGGAAGAATAAAAGACGGTGAAATTTATAATAATTGTCCAATTAAAATTTTATTCTACAACCAGAATTCTAATTTTTATAACGAGTTTCATCAGTTTAGAGTGATTTCTTTAACGTCAAATTCATTTGAAGTTTTTATTGGTTCCAAACTTTTCGGAACATTTAAATACGGAGAATCAATTAAATATTTAACTGGGAATTTCACTGTTGTTAAAGATAAAGTCAATACAAAAGATGCTTTGAAAGATTTTTCTATTCGTGTGGAAGTTTTACCAATTGAAGGTTTATCGGATAATTATAGAGGTCGACTAAAAGTCATGACGCTGAGTAAAAACACTAGTGTTATTGAACTGAATTTTGTAGACCCAATTCACTTTAGAGCCAAAGATTTCTTAAATGCTTTAGTGAAAAACTATAATCAAGATGCGATAGAAGATAAAAACTTCATTGCAGAAAATACCTCTAAATTTATTGAACAACGTTTGCGTTTAATTTATGGCGAATTAGAAGGTGTAGAAAAAGACGCAGAAAGTTTTAAGAAAACGAATCGTGTAACAGATATTACTTCTGAAGCTGGACTGTTTTTAGAAAATGCTAGCGAGTTTGAAAAACGTGAAATTGAAACCGAAACGCAATTGAAGGTTGTCAATACGATGATTGATTATTTAAAAGCGAACAAAGTAGAAAATTTAATTCCTGCAAATATTTTAACGGCTGATGTTGATGCTTCAGATGTTATCAATCAGTACAATAATTTAGTTTTAGAAAGAAACAGATTGCTAAAAACAGCTGGTGAAAAAAATGCAGTTGTTTTGGCTGTTGATAAAAAAATAGAATCGCTTCGTTATACCGTTAGTGCCAGTTTACAACAATTGAAAACATCGTTACAAATTAAAAAGAACGATTTAGCGCGACAAAATGCTATTGTTGAAGGCAGAATTTCTCAAATTCCAACGCAAGAAAAAGAATTTAGAATTATTGCCAGACAACAACAAGTCAAAGAAGCTTTGTATTTATATCTGTTAGAAAAAAGAGAAGAAACAGCCATTTCATTAGCAGTTACCGAACCAAATGCTAAAGTTATTGATGACGCCAATTCATCAAATAGTCCGGTTTCTCCTAATAGAACGGTGATTTATTTAATTGCATTGGTTTTAGGTGGACTAATTCCGTTTGGTGTTATTTACTTAATTAATTTCTTCGATAATAAAGTCAAATCAAGATTAGATATTGAACGAAATACTACGATTCCTTTCATTGGTGATGTGCCAAAAGCAGATAATCCGAATGAAATTATTCAATTAAATAGTAGAACCAATACGGCTGAAGCCATTCGTATCATAAGAACTAATTTAGAGTTTTTATTAAAAGATGTGCCCGAAGGTATTGCGAAAACAATATTTGTAACGTCTACTTTTCCAAAAGAAGGAAAAACCTTTGTTTCTGTAAATTTAGCTTCTACAATTGCGTTGTCTGATAAGAAGGTTTTGTTGGTTGGTTTGGATATTAGAAACCCAAAAATTGATAATTACTTACAAGTTCCAAATGTTGGATTTACTAATTTTTTATCGTCAAATAAATATAATTCTATTGATGAATTAATTGTAAAGATTGATAATTATTCTAATTTTTATGTGCTTCCTGCTGGAATTATTCCTCCAAATCCTGCTGAATTATTAATGGATAAGAAAGTAGGGAAGTTGTTTGAAGAACTTAGAACTAAATTCGATTATATTGTAGTGGATACCGCGCCTGTTAGTTTAGTTACGGATACGCTTATTATTGGTCACTTGGCTGATGCTTTTGTATATGTAACTCGAGCAAATTACCTTGACAAGCGTATGCTGAAATTACCACAACAATTATACAACGAATCGAAATTACCAAACATGTCTATTTTAATTAACGATACCGATTCTCAAAAAGGATATGGATATGGTTATGGCTACGGGTATGGGTACGGCGTTGAAATTGAAAAAAAATCTTGGTGGAAGAGGGTTTTGGGTAGATAGGTTGTGGGTTTTGGGTTGTGGGTTTTGGGTTTTGAGTTGTGGGTTTTGAGTTTTGGGTTGTGGGTTTTGGGTTGTGAGTTTTGGGTTTTGGGTTGTGAGTTTTGAGTTTTGAGTTTTGGGTTTTGAGTTTTGGGTTTTGGGTTTTGGGTTTTGGGTTTTGGGTTGTGAGTTTTGGGTTGTGGGTTTTGAGTTGTGGGTGATGGGGAGATTGGGTGATGGGGAGATTGGGTGATTGGAAAAGTGTTTTGTTTTCATAAGGACTTCGACAGGCTCAGTCTGACAGTGGTTGTGAGTTGTGAGTTTTGGGTTTTGGGTTTTGGATTTCTTGAGGACTTCGACTTCGCTCAGTCTGATTAAATTTACGATTTGAGATTTACGATTTTGGTTTCATGAGGTGTTCGGGTCTGCTCTGTCTGACTAAATTTTTGATTCCTATTATGGTGGTGGTGTTCCATTTTTTGTGTAAGGGTATTGCGTTTCTTCGTTCTTTATATGAAAATCCTATAAACAGATAGGCTATCCAAAGGTCTTTTGTTTGGAGTTGTTCTAATTTGAAGTCTATTGTTTTTTTTGTATTTTCTTTTTCTAAAATGATTTCGTTGCTGTATTGGTTTTCAAATTCGTCATCTTTGCAATTCCAATTTGCAATAGCTAATTGCAGGTGTATTTGATTGGCTTCTTGTTCTGGCCAAAGGATATCTTGTTCTACATTTATTGAAGTTAGATTGCATTTGTTTTGTTTCCAATCGAATGTGATTTCTTTCTTTAAAACCTTTTTTAATGGTCGTAATTTATTGCCTTCGAAATGCACAAGTATTTCGTCTATTTCTGGAATTTGTAGGCCGTTTTCTATTTTTCTTTCTCCAATTTTATTCGTAGTGTCTTCTTGTAAGATTTCAAATAGCAGTTTGTTTACTCTTCCTGCAAAGGATACTTCTTTAGCTTTGTCATAAAATTGTTTAGCCAGTAAACGAAATACTTTAGATTTTTGACTACAGCTGCCGAATTCGGAACTTTGTTGTCTGATTCTATCAAAAATTGGATTTTTAGCAAATTGTTCTTTGGTTATACCAGAATTGCCTTTTTGTCTCACTAGATTTTCTTCCGAAGCAATATAAAAACTCAAATCATCCAATGTGCCTTTAATCTTAAATGGTGCTTTTACTTTTGCCATACTTTTCTTGTTTAAATTTTTCTATAAATTTAAAATAAGATATTCATTTACACAAGGCATGTTTTGCATCGTTTTGTATTGTTTTGACTGGTTTTTATGGGTTTTTTTGGAGAGGGGAGGAGAGAATAGATGATTGGGAGATTGGGTGATTGGGTTGTGGGTTGAGGGTTTTGAGTTGTGGGTTTTGGGTTGAGGGTTTTGAGTTGTGGGTTGTGGGTTTTGGGTTTTGGGTTGTGGGTTTTGGGTTTTGGGTGATGGGTTTTGGGTTTTGGGTTTTGAGTTGTGGGTGATGGGTTGTGAGTTGTGGGTGATGGGTTTTGGGTTTTGGGTGATGGGTTGTGAGTTTTGGGTTTTGAGTTGTGGGTGATGGGTTGTGGGTGATGGGTTGTGGGTGATGGGTTGTGAGTTGTGGGTTGTGGGTTTTGGGTTTTGGGTTGTGAGTTTTGGGTTGTGAGTTGTGGGTGATGGGTTGTGGGTTTTGGGTTTTGGGTTTTGGGTTGTGGGTGATGGGTTGTGGGTGATGGGTTGTGAGTTGTGGGTTGTGAGTTGTGAGTTGTGGGTGATGGGTTGTGAGTTGTGGTTTTTGGGTTGTGAGTTTTGGGTTGTGAGTTTTGGGTTGTGGGTTTTGGGTTGTGGGTTTTGGGTTTTGGGTTGTGAGTTGTGGGTGATGGGTTGTGAGTTTTGGGTTGTGGGTTTTGGGTTGTGGGTTTTGGGTTGTGAGTTTTTGTTAGGACTTCGATAGGTTCAGTCTGACAACGTAATTTAATAGAATACCTGTTTTATGGGAGGTAAATTACTTACAAGAAAAACTGATTGTTTTCTATCGCAGTTTCAAAGGCTTTAGTTTCTTTAATAGCAACTTTTCTTGTGAAAGAATCTATGTGTTGTTTGTGGTGAATATCTGAACCTACAAAATCAATAAAGCCAGCTTTTAATAGGTTGTCTGAAGCTTTGGTTGCATCAGGACCGTAATAACCTACGCTTGATAACAAATTCATCTGAAATTTTAATCCCATTTTTTTTAGCTTTTCAAAATCTTTGAAGTTGGAATGATAAAATGAATAGCGTTCCGGATGTGCTAAAACGGGTTGGTAACCTGCTAGTTGTAACTCAAATAAGTATTCGTGAAGTTGAATTGGTGGATTTAAAAAAGACATTTCTACCAAAACATAATTGTCTTTAATTGTCAGTAATGGATTTGATTTGAAATTTTCAATAAAATTTTCGTCAATATAATATTCTGAAGCGGCTTTTAAATCTAATTTTTTTGCTAATTCAGGTAATTCATTTTCAACTCTTTCTTTGGCATTGTTTATAGATTCTATCGTGTTGTTGTACACATTTGCCATTGTATGCGGCGAAGTAATAGATTTTTTAAATCCTAAACTTAACATCGATTCCATTAAAAACTTACTGTCTTTAAGGTTTTTCGCACCATCATCAATTCCAGGTAAAAGATGCGAATGAATATCTACATAATTAGTAGGAATTAATGCTGCTAAAGTAGGCTTTGCTTTAAAAAAGGATAACATAACTATTTTTTTTGTAAAGATAGTTTTGTTTTTTGATTTTCGAATTACGATTTTGGATTTATGATTCGGGATTTGGGATTTGGGATTTACGATTTGGGATTTACGATTTGGGATTTATGATTTGGAAATTGGGTGATTTGGGGATTGGGTGATTTGGTGTGACTTCGACAGGCTCAGTCTGACAGTAGTGGTGAGTTGTGGGATTTGGGAATTACAATTTTGGATTCACTAATTTAGATTTTTTTGATTTAGAATATTGAAAATGTTTTAATGTTAGCGGCTTTCATTTTGTTGGTGTATTTAAAAAGGTTATTTTTGAATGATAATTATTAAACTCAACAAAGTATTTTTAGATGTTAAAAAAAATTAAAAAAGAAGTAAAACGATTATTTAGAGGTAAAAGCAAAAAATTTGTAATGAGTCCTAACGATATCATACAAACGGAAAGAGTTAAACCTTGGTTTGCTGATAACGGAGATCAAACTTTAAGATTAGATTATGATTTAAACGAAAATTCGGTTGTTTTAGATATTGGAGGGTATAAAGGTGAATTTGCCGTTGATATTTTTTGTAAATACAATGCTACTATTTATGTTTTTGAACCTATAGAATCTTTCTTTAAAATTATTCAAAAAAAGTTCGTTAATAATCCAAAGATTAAAGTTTATAATTTTGGCTTAGCAGGAAAAGACGAACAAATGGAGATTAGTATGACGGATAATGCTTCATCTGTATTTCTAAAAACAGAAGATTCAGAAACGATACAATTAAAATCAATTGTAAATTTCCTTCAAAAAAATAACATTCAATTTGTAGATTTAATTAAGATTAATATTGAAGGTGGTGAATATGAACTTTTAGAATCATTAATTGAAAATAACTTATTAAGTAATTTTAAAAATATTCAAGTTCAATTTCATGATTTCTTATTAGATGATGGAAAAGAAAGAATGAATAAAATACAAGAACACCTTGCTAAAACTCATACTATTACTTATCAGTATGAATTTGTTTGGGAAAATTGGGAATTAAAATAAGCAAGAATGATTGTAATAAAAATTAAAGGTGGATTAGGCAATCAACTCTTTCAATATGCCATTGCAAAAGCATTTTCTTTAGAAACAAAAAGAAAATTTAAATTAGATATTTCTATTTTTGAATGGTATAAATTGCACAATTACGGTTTACATCATTTTAATATTCGTCCTGAATTTTATACGCCAGAATCAAAATGGAAAATGAAATTAAAAAAACTTTTTAATAAAGTTGTTTTTTATAACGAAGACCTTCATCCCTTCCATCATAATCCTGATTTAATTCATACCAAATCCGATTTTTTATTTTTAGAAGGTTATTATCAATCACAAAAATATTTCATCAAATACGAAAAGGAAATACGAAATGATTTTCAAATCATCACTCCATTAAAGCAACAAACTTCAGACATGGTTGCTTATATGCAATCAGTAAATGCCGTTTCCATTCATTTCAGAAGAGGGGATTATGTTGGTAATGCAGTTCATGAAACGGACAAAACAGCATACTACAAAGAAGCCATGCAAATTATTGAAAGTAAAGTAGATAATCCTGTTTATTTTTTATTTTCTGACGATATTCCTTGGGTGAAAGAAAATTTTACCACCAATTTCGAAACGCATTATGTAGATTTTAATGATGCGTCAACCAATTTTGAAGATATACAATTAATGTCATCATGTAAGCACAATATTATGGCTAATAGTAGTTTTAGTTGGTGGGGCGCATGGTTAAATCCTAACCCCAATAAAATAGTTATTGCGCCTCAATTATGGTTCAATGATGAAAAAGTGAATACAAATGATGTAGTTCCAGAGAACTGGATAAGGTTGTAATGTTTTTTATCAGATAAATAGGGCTTTTTATATTGAAAACAAAAATATTAACAAAATGTTTTAATGATAATGAGTTTCATTTTGTTGGTGTATTTAAAAAGGTTATTTTTGGCCGATAATTAATATAATAAAAATGAATACAGGCAAATATTCAGAAGAGGAATGGTTGTACGAAATAAAACCAAAAGATAATTTCTTTTCCTTGAATTTAAAGGAAGTTTGGAATTATCGTGATTTGCTGTTTTTATTTGTAAAAAGAGATGTGGTAACCGTTTATAAGCAAACTATTTTAGGACCACTTTGGTATTTAATTCAACCTTTGTTTACAGCCATTACTTTTACTATTATTTTTAATAATGTTGCGGGAATAAAAACTGGAGAAACGCCTCCGTTTTTGTATAATTTAGCAGGTATTATTGTATGGAATTATTTCACCACTTGTTTAAATGAGACTTCTGATACCTTTAAAAAAAATGCAGGAATTTTTGGGAAAGTATATTTTCCAAGATTAATTATGCCTTTGTCTATTGTTGTTTCTAACTTATTAAAATTGTCCATTCAAATTTTAATATTTGTTGGGTTTTATATGTATTACTATTTCATTGGAGTAAATTTATCCCTTAATTCATTTGTGGTTTTATTTCCTGTTTTGGTTTTGTTAATGGGCGTTTTAGGCTTAGGACTTGGAATGATTATTTCTTCATTAGTCACAAAATATAGAGATTTGTCTTTTCTTATTGGCTTTGGAGTGCAGTTATTAATGTATGTTTCCGCAGTAATGTATCCAATTGCTTTAATAAAAGAAAAATTACCAGAATATGGTTGGTTGGTCGAATACAATCCGTTAGCTTATGTAATTGAAGCCTCAAGATTTATGTTACTTAACGAAGGAGAAGTTTCCTTATTTGGCGTTTTATATACAGTTAGTATTACTATTTTAGTGTTTTTTATTGGATTGCTAATTTTTAATAAAACTGAAAAAAGTTTTATAGATACCGTTTAGTCAATCCCGATTGCAACGGGACTAGTTATGCCAATTGGCAATATAAAAATTATAAAAATTAAATGAATCAAAATAAAGTAATATTAAAAGCGGAAAATATATCTAAACAATACCGATTAGGTACGGTTGGAACAGGTACGTTAAGTCATGACTTAAATCGTTTTTGGCATACTATCCGTGGAAAGGAAGATCCGTATTTAAAAATTGGTGAAACCAACGACAGAAGTTCTAAAGGAACCAGTCAATACGTTTGGGCCTTACAAGATATTAATTTTGATATTCATGCGGGTGAAGTTGTAGGGATTATCGGTAAAAACGGAGCAGGAAAATCTACTTTATTAAAAATATTATCCAAAGTTACTGCGCCAACAACTGGTGTGATTAAAACGAAAGGAAGAATTGCATCCCTACTTGAAGTTGGTACAGGATTTAATCCAGAACTTACAGGTAGAGAAAACATTTATTTAAATGGTGCCATTTTAGGAATGACCAAAAAGGAAATCACTTCTAAATTAGATGAGATTATTACTTTTTCAGGTTGTGAACGTTATATTGATACGCCAACTAAACGCTATAGTAGTGGAATGACCGTGCGTTTGGCTTTTGCAGTTGCTGCCTTTTTAGAGCCAGAAATTTTGGTTGTAGATGAGGTTTTAGCTGTTGGAGATGCCGAATTTCAGAAAAAAGCGATAGGTAAAATGCAAGATATTTCTAAAACAGAAGGAAGAACTGTTTTATTTGTAAGTCATAATATGGCTGCAGTGAAAAGTTTGTGTACACGTGGTATTGTTTTAGAAAATGGAAAACTAAAATTTGATGGTAAAGTTGATGAGGCTTTGGATGTATATTCAGATATAAGTAAATCACTAGAATATAAAGTTGTTTTTGATGCAGAAACGGTTAGAAGTGGGAATAAAAATATTGAATTTCAGTCTATTGAGATTTTAAATCAAAATAATAAAAACACTCAGGAATATTCTATTGGTGACGATTTAATTATTAAAATCAAAATTAAAAATAATTCTGGAGAAAAAAGAAGTGAAATGGGAATTCAGGTATTTACAACTGAAGAAATGCCTATTTTTCATATGATGCCGCGTGATTCTAATTTTGAAATTCATCATGAAAATGAAATAGAGGAATTTGAAATTAATTTAAACGATATCAGACTTTTTCCCGGCTTGTATTATATTACAATTACATCATCAAGTACAACAGGACATCAAGTTTTTGATTGTATTAATTACGCGATAACATTTGAAATTATTGACGGTGGAAACTATACAACAAGAAGTTTACCACGTGCTGCAGGTTTGTTTTTTATGAATCCAGAATGGAAAAAAATATAAAAAATGATTATTGTTAAGCTAACATATAATTATAATTGGCCATTGTTTAGACAAACGGAAAATAATTCTCAAGTTTGGGGTAATTATAAATTTATTATAGATGAAAATTTAAAAGAATGTGATTTTTGGATTGTTTACACCGATTATAATTTAAAAGCTGAAAAAATTAAGTGTAATCCCGAAAATATAATTTTTATACCAGCTGAATGTTTTAATACAAGTCCGAAATTTAACCAGAATTTTTTAAATCAATTCGGATTAATTATTACCGTTCAAAGAGAATTAAAACATAGAAATATAATATATACACATAATGCTAATCCCTGGTTTGTTGGCAAGTCTTATGATGAATTACAGAATAATTTAGTTTCAGATAAAACAAAATTAATTTCGGTTGTATCCTCTAATAAAGCGTTTACAGATGGGCATAGAAAAAGATTAGAATTTGTTCAAAAATTAAAAAATCATTTTGGAGATCAATTAGACATTTTCGGAAGAGGAATAAATGATTTTGATGATAAATGGGATGTTTTAGCAGATTATAAATACACTATTGCTATTGAAAATGATTTTTGTGAAGATTGGGTTACTGAAAAATATTTTGATTGTATTTATGCCAACACTTTGCCTTTTTATTATGGTTGTCCAAATTTAGAGGAAATTGTAAATAAAGATTCATTTATCAGAATAGATATTAATAATTTAGAACAATCAATAAAAATTATTGAATATGCAATTATTTCAAATGAGTTTGAAAACAGAAAAAATCTTGTTCAGAGTCAAAAAATAAAAAGTTTAAATGAAGATCAGTTTTTTCCTTGGATTGTTTCAATTTTAGAATCTAAAAATACTAATCTTAAAAAAAGAGTTGTCCAACTAAAATTAAATACTAAAAGAAAAAACGTTTTTTTTAAAGTAATGAAAAGTATATATTTTAGAATTAAATCAATAATATGATAACAAGAATTAAAAAAGCTTTAAAAATTCTTATCAATTATGATAATAAGAAAAATAAGAATAATTTAATTAATCAAAAATTAAATTATGTGATTATGCATAATTCGATTTTATCTGGTGAAAATTGTATTGGAAACGAAACTTATATTGGATTTAATTGTATAATTACAAAATCTACAATTGGCAGATATTGTTCGATAGCTAATAATGTAAGTATAGGAATTGGTGAGCATAAGGTTAAAAGAGTTTCAACTTCAAGTTTGTTTTATGAAACTCCATTTCAAACTTTAACAGAAAAAGATTGTATTGTTGGCAATGATGTTTGGATAGGAAGCAATGTTGTAATTCGAAGAGGAGTTAAAATTGGTAATGGAGCAATAATTGGAGCAAATTCATTTGTAAATAAAGATGTTAAAGATTTTGAAATTGTCGGAGGAATTCCTGCAAAATTGATAAAAATGCGGTTTGATGAAAAAACTATTCAGTTAATTAATGATTCCAAATGGTGGCTTTTTGACTTAGAACAAGCAAGAATGAAAATTTCAGAATTAGAAAAAAGTGGTTTATTCGAAACAAATAAAATAAATCTTTAATGATTGTAATAAAAATTAAAGGTGGTTTAGGCAATCAAATGTTTCAATATGCCATTGCAAAAGCATTTTCATTAGAAACGAAACGACCATTTAAATTAGATATTTCTATTTTTGAAAGTTATAAGTTACATGATTTTGGTTTGCATCATTTTAATATCCAATCGAACTTTTATTTGCCAGAATCTATATGGAAAATAAGGCTCAAAAAATTATTTCATAAAGTAGTTTTTTATAATGAAGACCATCATGCTTTTAATTTTAACCCCAATTTAATTCAAACTAAATCAGATATTCTGTTTTTAGAAGGCTATTATCAATCTCAAAAATATTTTTTAAAATACGAAAAAGAAATTCGTGCTGATTTTGAAATAGTTTCTCCTTTAAAACAACAAACCATAGAAACGGTTGCCTATATGCAAACTGTGAATTCAGTTTCTATTCATTTCAGACGAGGTGATTATATTGGAAACCCTGTACACGAAACGGATAACACAACATACTATAAAGATGCAATTCAACTTATTGAAAGTAAGATAGAACATCCTGTATATTTTTTGTTTTCTGATGATATTCCTTGGGTGAAAGAAAATTTTACGTCTAATTTTGAAACCCATTTTGTTGATTTTAATGACGCTTCTACTAATTTTGAAGATCTTAAATTAATGGCTTCATGTAAACACAATATCATTGCCAATAGTAGTTTTAGTTGGTGGGGTGCATGGTTAAATAAAAATCCAAATAAAATTGTTATTGCTCCTAAAAAATGGTTCAATACAGAAAAAGTAAATACGAGTGATATCCTTCCAGAAAACTGGATTCAATTATAAATCTATGAATAAGATTGAAACTTTTAATTCTACAAAATTTGTTACAGGTTTAAGAGCCTATGCAGCATTAAGTGTTTATTTAATTCATTCTGGTGGATTTGGATTAAGAGAAATGTCGGTTTTTACAAACAGAATAGTTGATTTCGGAAAATATGGTGTTACTGTTTTTTTTGTTCTTTCTGCTTTTACAATATGTATGAGTATTGATAGACTCAATAAATTTGAGATTAAAAATTATTTAATTAGACGGTTTTTTAGAGTTGCGCCATTATATTATGTTATTTTAATTATAGCTTTTTTATTAGGTGGAAATGACTATTATTTAAAATTATACAACGTTGAGAATAATTTTTCGTCTTTATTATTACACTTTTCATTTTTAAATGTTTTTACTTATAAATATCAAAATAATATTATTGGTTTAGAATGGACTGTACCAATAGAATTTTTTTATTATTTGATTATACCTTTTGTTTTTTTTTATTATAATAAAACTAATAGAATTATAATAGGTTTTTTAGTTTCCTCAATCCTAACTTTATTTGCTAGTGTTATTTATCAATATTTTTTCTCTCAACTTTTCTTTAACTGGTCAATATTTAAATATGTTTTTAGTTTTAATTTTGGAATTCTAATTTACATTTTATTTAAAAAAAATATTTTAGTCAGTACAAAGGATAACAATTTGATTTTAATTCTATTATTTTTGATTTTAGGAATATATATAGTATTTGATTTTGATTATAAAGATTTATTTGTAACCATTTTTACAGGAATTTTAATCTTATTGTTTCAAAATGAATCTAAAATAAAAGAAATGTTTTTTGAAAATAGAATAATATTATTTTTAGGTAAAATTAGTTATTCAATTTATTTAATTCACTTTTTGTTTTTTTATCATTTGAAAAATTATTTATATTCTAATAATCCAATTTTTATTCTAAGTTTGGTTATAGTAAGTAGTACCATTTCATACTACCTAATTGAGAAACCATTTATTAACTTGAGTAGTAAAATAATTAATAATAAATAAATGAATATTCCTAAAATATCTGTTTTAATGCCAGTATACAATTCTGAATTGTATATTAAAGAAGCTATTGATAGTATTTTAAACCAAACCTTTACCGATTTTGAATTGATAATTATTGACGATGCTTCTACAGATAAATCAGTAGAAATCATACAATCTTATACTGACTCAAGAATACAATTAATTGTAAAACCCCAAAATTCAGGCTATACAAATAGTTTAAATTACGGACTGACTATTGCAAAAGGTGAATATATAGCCCGAATGGATAGTGATGATATTAGTATGCCAGAGCGTTTTGCTAAACAAGTTGGTTTTTTAGAAGCAAACA
This sequence comes from Flavobacterium facile, assembly GCF_036321945.1. Classification (NCBI taxonomy): domain Bacteria; kingdom Pseudomonadati; phylum Bacteroidota; class Flavobacteriia; order Flavobacteriales; family Flavobacteriaceae; genus Flavobacterium; species Flavobacterium facile. The sequence goes on along the minus strand of NZ_JAZAYT010000028.1, from coordinate 156,622 downwards.
AGGATGTGGTGGTATGTGGATCAGTATTTAATATTATTGGTACAGGTGAAATAATAAATGTTCCTGAAGAGCATGAAGATATTAAATTCGGAATGTTGTTAAGATGTCGGATAGGTCATCCTACTGTAATGATCCGAAAAAGAGTATTGATTGAAAACAACATAAATTATAATCATGAAATGGAACCAGCAGAAGATTATGACTTATGGGTTAGATTATCTGAAATTGGGAAATTATATAATTTAAAAGAACCTTTATTAAGTTATAGGATACACCAGAATCAAGTATCGACTAGTAGAAATGAAAAGCAAAAAGAGGCATCTAAAAAGGTGAAAATAAGGCAATTAAAAGCACTTGATGATTCTGTTAATCTAATTCAGCAAGAGGTTTTTGTGAAAGCAACAGATGGCTTACAAGAGATTGATTTTAATGATTTTAAGGTATTAGTTAGTTTGAAAAAGCAAATTATTTCAAAAAATAAGAGCTCTTTTAATACTCAGTTGTTTTTATTTTATTGGAGTCAAATTGAAGACAAATTTTTAAGATATTATTTCAAATATAGAGTGCAATTTAATATAAAAATATTTTTTCAGTATATGAATGTTTGCCATAAATTAGATTCAAAACTGAGTACTTATGAAATAATTAAATTGTTTGTAAAATCTTTAATAAATTATAGAGTAGTATGAATCCATTAATTTCTATAATAGTTCCATGCTATAACCATGCTAAATATTTAGAACTATCTTTGCAATCTGTATTATCTCAAACTTATACTAATTGGGAATGTATTATTGTAAACGATGGAAGTCAAGACAATACAGAAAATATTTCTGAGAAATGGTGTGGCTTTGATAGCCGATTCAGTTATATATACCAAGAAAACAAAGGTCCGTCATGTGCTAGAAATAAAGCAATTAAAGAGTCAAAAGGAGAGTTTATTCTTCCATTAGACGCTGATGATTGTATTTCTACTGATTTTTTGGAAAAGTTAGTCCCAGAGTTGTTAAACGATGCGTCTTTAGGAATTGTTTCATGTTACACTAAATTTTTTACTGAGACTATTGAGAAAACATTTTTTGATTTAAAACCTATGGGTACAGATTGGAAGTATCTATTATATACAAATCAATTAATAGCGACTTCATTGTTTAGAAAAAAATGCTGGGAAGAAGTTGGCGGTTATGATGAAATTATGAGAAATGGTTTTGAGGATTGGGAATTTTGGATAGCAATTACAAAAACAGGTTGGAACTATAAAATAATTCCAGATTTTTTGTTTTTTTATAGAAAAGCAAAAGTATCAAGACAGGTTAATGCTCTAAAAGAATACTTTGAATCATCAAGAGAATATATCTATAAAAAACATAAAGAACTTTATATTAAAGATTTTGATAATTGTATGACTGTTCTTTTTTTTGAAATAAATCAGCAAAGAGAAGGTAAATTAATTATTAAAAATTCTATCGAATATAAAATTGCAAAAGTAATAACTAAGCCATTTCGTATTTTGTCAAATATTTTTCATAAAGTTTAAAGTATGATTTCAGTAGTAATAAGAAATAAAAATGAACAAGAAGCGTTAGGTTTTTTATTAAAAAACCTAACCGAAAGATACCGTAATGATATTGGAGAAATTATTGTTGTTGATAATTTGTCTACTGATAAAAGTGAACAAATTACCAATAAATACGGAGCACGTTTTGTTACTATTGAAAAGTTTAGTTTTGGAGGAAGTGCAAATTTGTGTGCATCAGAAGCAAAAGGAGATATTGTAGTTGTTTTTAGTGCTCATTCCTATCCAGTTAGTCATGACTTTTTCTCATTGATTTCAGAAAAATTTAAAAAAAATCCTAATTTGGCCGGTGTAAGATGTCTGCATAGTCCAAATGATTATAAAAACTATATTAACGGAATTTCTGTAATGCAAGATCCTAATAAGTCCGGATTAATTTTTTCAGGTTCCGCTTTTAATAAAAATGTGTGGGAAAAAATTCCATTTCGTGAAGATGTACCCACTTTTGAAGACAAAGAATGGACTACTAGAGTTTTGAAGCAAGGATATGAAATTGATTTTGTTCCTTCGATTTTTTGCTATGAAGTTACACGAACAAAAAAACAGCTTTTTTTTAGATATAAAAATGATGTAGTGGGGAATTATCAATTGTGGCATCAAGACATTACTTTTAAAAATGTTATCAATACTACAGTAATGTCAATACTAAGATTGTTTAAAAACTTTTTTATTGACCTTTATTATATTTTTGCTAAAATTTATTTTCTTTTAAAATTTATTTTCAACAAACCTAAAAAATTTTAAAATGAAAAACAATAATAATTTTGATTTTTTACGATTTTTATTTGCCATATTAGTTGTTGTTTCACATTCATTTCCCTTATCAGGAAGTCCAGAAACTAATCAATGGATTTCGCAAGTTACTAATAATCAATTGTCTTATTCAGCAATAGGTTTAGATGGTTTTTTTGTTATAAGTGGATTTTTTATTTTTCAAAGCGTCCAAAAAAGTGAATCAATTTTAGATTTTTTCAAAAAAAGAATTTCTCGAATTTTTCCAGGTTTATTTGTAGCATTAGTTTTGTCTACAATTTTTGCTATTTGTTTTTTATATGAAGGAAAAACACCTTGGTTTAAAAATTTGGAAGTATATACTTATATTCCCTATAATTTATCTATGTTCCATTTTCAGTCAGGGATAAAAGGTGTTTTTGATACTAATTTCTATCATTCAATAAATGGCTCATTATGGACAATTAGATATGAATTTGCCTTATATGTTTTTTCATCGTTTATATTCTTTTTTAAGGACAAAATAAATTTAATAAGATGGGTATTATTTATAACATCTCTTTTCTTATTAATATGTTTTAACTTTTTTTTAGATGTTTTTGCAGGTGTTCAAAAGTTAGGTTTTTTAGGGATAAATGTTTTGAATTTAGGAACCTTTTTTGTTATTGGTAGTTTGTTGTCATCATTTAAAATTAATACAATTCCACACAAAAAAATATATGTTTTTGTTTTAATGATTTTGCTTTTGTTTGCCATTCATTTCTGTTTTTTTTCAAATGTGGTTCATGTTGTTCTATCGTTTGCTATCTTGTTTTTTGGGTTTTCACCTATAAAAGGCATAAAGGATTTTGGTAAGTACGGAGATCCATCCTACGGGATTTATATTTATAGTTTTCCAATACAACAAATTTTAGTTTATTATTTTAAACTAAATGCTATAAATTTGTGTATTATATCTCTTTCGCTTTCTATAATATTCGGTTATTTGTCGTGGCATTTAATTGAGAAAAAGTTTATAAAAAGATTGAAACTAAATGAAGTAATGAGATGAAAAAAAACGTTTTAATATTAGGACCAATTTCAGATTTTGGAGGTAGGGAAGTTGAAACTAAGATCATTGCATCAGCTTTAGTGTCAAGTTGTAATGTTTCTGTTTTGTCAACTATTAAAATGACGATTAATTCTGTTGCTTTACTTGATCATTCTAATTTTCAATGGAATACTATAGATAAAATTATTAGTGAAAATGTTTTAGTTTCTTTTGTTAATCAAGTTTGTAAAAAAAAATATTCCATAAACGAACCTGCATATTGTTTAACGAAAAATAAAATAAATAAAATTTATATTAATTTTCACCAACGTTATTTACAAATATTAGAGAAACAAGTTCAAAAAAATGATTGTATTGTTTTTATGGGTGAAGTGGATTCAAAGTGGTTAGCTGATTTAACTTTTTTTTGTAAAAAACATGATAAAAAAATTATATTGAGAACAACGGGTACTGTTTCTAATGTGCCTACTGAAAATGATTATTTAAAAAATATTGATACCATTTTAATTCATTCTCATTCTAATTCAATAAAACTAAAAGAGAATTTAATACATAATTTAACCCTAATAGATCAAACCACTTTAAACGAAGAAAAATTACTGAAATTGCCTATCGATAGCAATGTAAATAATCTGGTTTTTGGTTATTTAGGAAGATTTTCTAAAGAGAAAGGAATTTTAGAATTACTAAATGCCTTTTCTAAAATTGAAAATAAACTAATTATTGCTGGTAATGGCGATTTAAAAAATGAAGTTGATAGTATAGTTAGTACAACAAATACTATATTAAATCTGGGTGAATTTAAAGCGGATGAAATTCATTTGTTTTTTGATAAAATAGATGTTTTACTACTACCATCTTTGGAAGAAGCTGGTCCATTAGTTGGTATTGAAGCAATGGCTGCAGGTAAATTGATTTTATCAACTAAAGTAGGTGCTATGATGGAGCGTTTAACAGCTACTAAAAATCAATTTTGGTTTGATTCTAATGATGAAAATTCATTACTTAATTTAATACATAAATTATCTCTATTACATTCTGAAGAGCTAAATTTAATAAGAGAAGGTAATAGAAAAGTATATTTGGAAAAATATTCCATAAATTCTATTTCATCAAATTACATCCAACTTTTAAATAAAATTTAATTAGAAAGTTATATGAAAATCCTCATGGTAGCCATTCCAAATCATCATTTTTTTCAATGGGTCAACCAATTGGAACAGGCTGGTCATGAAGTGCATTGGTTTGATATTACTGATGGTGCTGGATTTTCAAATAAAATAAAATGGGTAAAACAATGTAATGGTTGGAAACTAAAATGGGATTTTCCTTTTCGTTCTACTATTAAAAATAAGCTGCCAAAACTTTATAGTTTTATTCAGAAATTTAACGAAAGAAAATTAGAATCCGTTTTTCAAAATTATTTAGACCAAATTCAACCGGATATTGTTCATTCTTTTGAAATGAAATTATCCTGCTTACCAATTTTAAACGTTATGCAAAAAAATACTATTCCCTGGGTCTATTCGTCATGGGGAAGTGATGTTTTTTATTATCAAGAACTTGGTGTTTCAACAGCTGAAGTAACTACTTGTTTAAAAAGAGTGAATTATTTAATTACTGATTGTAAAAGAGATTATCATTTGTTAAAACAATTGGGCTATGAAAATACGTTTTTAGGCGTTTTTCCAGGTAATGGTGGTATTTCTTTTGTTGATTATGCAATCCAGCCTTATAATCAAAGAAAATATATTTTAATTAAAGGTTATGAAGATGGAGTTGGAAAAGCCATTGCCGTTTTAAAAGCCTTTCAATATAACTTATGGCAACTTATTAGTACCTATGAAATTGTTATATTTAGTGCAGATAAAGCGGTCATAGATTTTGTAGAAAGCTCTAGATTTTACCAAGAGTTTCCACCTTTAATTTTTTCTAGAAATGAATTTATACCAAATGAAACACTTCTGAAAATGATGAATGATAGCGTTATTTATATAGGAAATAGTATTTCAGACGGTATGCCCAATTCTTTATTAGAAGCTATGGGAATGGGTGCATTTCCTATTCAATCCAATCCTGGGGGCGTTACTGAAGAAGTAATTACGCACGGGGAAAATGGTTTTTTAATATCGGATTGTTTGGATAGTGAGGCTCTTTCGAAATTGATTTCTGAAGCGTTACATAATGCAACTTTAAGACAAACTGCACAAGAATATAATACCCGTTTCATTTTAGATAATTACGATAGAAATCAACTGAAAAATAAAATTGTAACCTTATTTCATTCTTTGCAAAATAATTAATTATGGACGTTTCAATTGTAATAGTTACCAAAAATAGGGCAGAGGCCCTTGCATTTACTTTAGAAAAAATCCAAAAATTAATGGATCATTCTAAGCATGAAGTTTTGGTTTTTATTGATGGTTGTGAAGCTACAGAATTCATAAAAAAAGATTTTGCTTGGGTGAAATGGTTTGGCGTGACTAAAAGTATCGGAGCATCGCCAGCTAGAAATCAATTGTATAAAAATGCAACAGGAGCTATATTAATTGGTTTAGATGATGATGCACATCCCATTACTGCTATTTTTATTGAAAAATGCATGACTTTATTTCATGCCAATTCAAAACTAGGAATTATTGCCTTTCAGGAAGTTAGAGGTGTTTTTGAATCAGATGATTTAGCCTTAGAACAAGCCGAAAAAGAGGTAATTCACTATCAAACCAATGATTTTATTGGTTGCGGATTTGCCATAAAAAAGGAGGTGTACCAAAAAACAAATGGTTTTCCTTTATGGATGGATATTTATGGTGAAGAAACTTGTGTCGCTTATGAAGTTTTAGATGCTGATTATGAAATTATTTATGATAATTTTATTATTGTAAATCATAGAGTGAATAAATTACAAAGACAACAACAAGGTAAATATTACTTTAGGTTTCAAAAGCAATTGAAAAACACCATTTTCATTTTTCTGGTTTATCGTAAGCATCCTTTAAAACTGATTTTAAAAACAATTCTGCATAATTTTAGAAAGTATGCTTTAAAAGATTTAACCTATTTCAGATTGTTTTGGGTAGCCCTATTTCAAGTACTATTTCATTTTTTTTCCGTTTTAAAATATAGAAAACCAATAAAAAATGCAACTTTGCAAAAAATTAAACAATTACAAGGTTTAAAATATTAATATTCAAAAGCCTTTAACCCAAAACCTATAACCATTAACCCGACTTATGCTTTTTAACTCTATCAATTTTGCTATTTTCTTACCAATAGTTTTTCTATTGTATTGGTTTGTAGCAAAAAATAATTTGAAATTTCAGAATGTTCTATTATTGGTTGCCAGTTATTATTTTTATGCTTGTTGGGATTTTCGTTTTTTGTTTTTACTTATCTTTTCAACTCTTCTAGATTATTATTCTGGGATTAAAATTGAAAATAGCACTTCAGAAAAAAATAGAAAATTTTGGTTTTGGTTAAGTATAGGTATCAATTTAGGGTTTTTAGGCGTATTTAAATATTATAACTTTTTTGTAGATTCCATTCAGGATGTAGTTTCTGTATTTGGACATAAAATTGATATGTGGACTATAAAAGTAATTTTACCCGTAGGAATTTCTTTTTACACTTTTCACGGACTTTCGTATGTGATTGATATTTATAAAAAACGAATTGCAGCAGAGAGCAACTTTATCAATTATGCCGTATTTGTTTGCTATTTCCCCTTGTTAGTTGCTGGTCCAATTGAACGTGCCACACATTTATTACCACAAATAAAAAAGAAAAGAACTTTTAATTATACACAAGCTGTTGATGGCTTACGACAAATTTTATGGGGTTTGTTTAAGAAAATTGTTATTGCAGATAACTGTGCCGAGTATGCCAATTTAATTTTTAATACTTCTGACGATTATTCTGGTTCCACATTAATTATGGGTGCCTTGTTTTTTTCGTTTCAAATTTATGGCGACTTTTCAGGTTATTCTGATATCGCCTTAGGAACGTCTCGTTTGTTCGGAATGGAATTATTAAAAAACTTTAATTTTCCTTATTTCTCCAGAGATATTGCCGAGTTTTGGCGTCGTTGGCACATTTCCCTTTCTTCTTGGTTTAAAGATTATTTATATATTCCACTTGGCGGAAGTGTTGGTGGATTAAAAATGAAAATTAGAAATACATTTATCATTTTTTTAGTAAGTGGATTTTGGCATGGTGCCAACTGGACTTTTATTGTTTGGGGCGCTTTAAATGCCTTATATTTCTTACCCTCTTTATTATCAAATACGAATAGAAATCACATGGAAATTGTCGCGTTTAACAGAAATCTTCCAACTTTTAAAGAGTTGCTTTCCATTTTAGTCACATTCGGATTAACGGTTTTCGCTTGGATTTTTTTTAGAGCAACTTCTTTATCACATGCCATTTCATATATTAAAGGAATTTTTACAAAAAGCTTGATTTCATTGCCAGCAGTTAGACCTTCTTATGTTATTATTTTAATTTTAATTTTTGTGTTAATAGAATGGATTGGAAGAAGAGATAATTTTGCAATTGAAAAGTTGTTTTTGAAAAAAAACATACTGATAAGTTGGGTTTTTTATATAATTCTAATAATGCTTTGTTTTATCTTTAATACTAAAGAACAAGTTTTTATTTATTTTCAATTTTAACGATATGACGAAATTTTTTAAAACCCTAATTCTGTTTTTTATTCTATTTTTTATTGTTGATAAATTATTCTATTTTAAACTTAATAAATTACCAAATCAAGAAAATGATAAACGATTAGAATTGTTAATTAATGGAGAAATAAATAAAGAAATTATTATTTTAGGATCGTCTCGTGCTCAAAATAACATATTTGCCTATTTAATTGAAAAGAAAACAAATATGTCTTGTTTTAACCTAGGCTATCAAGGTTCAAATTTAGACTTTCAACTATTTGTTTTAAAAACATTGCTGAAATATAATGCAAAACCTAAACATTTGCTTTTAGTTTTAGACGATGAAAAGGAATTGTATAATGATAAGTCATTGAATTTTAGGTTTGATAGATTGTTTCCTTTAGTAAAGTATAATTATTATTATCAAGAATTGATTGAAAGAAAGCAAATTTCCCTTTTTGCTAATTTTTTTTATTCTGCAAGATTGAATAAAAATAGTTTTAAATTTCTTAGGTCTTTTGATCATATAGATAAACTTTTGCCATGCGGCTCTGCATCTTTAGATACGATTTCACCAAATCCTAATTTTAATTTTATAAAGAATAAAAATTATGATGAAAAACAAGAGCTTCCAGAAAAATTAATCCAGTTTCAAGAGATTCAACAAATATGTAAAAATAAAGGAATTAAGTTAACCTATATTTTTCCACCTAATTTTAAATATTTAAATAAACAATTTGAAAATCGTATTGATAAATTAAAATTTTCTACAACGAATAAATATGTTTATAATAAAAATGATAAAAGATATTTGGAAAAACCTTATTTTTATAATGAATCTCATTTAAACGATAGAGGTGCCAAAGTTTTCACTAATGAAATTGCTGAATTTTTAAATAAAAATCATGAAAAAAGTAGCCATTATACCCATAAGAAAAGGATCTAAAGGAATTCCAGGTAAAAACAAAAAGAAAATGTTAGGTCGTCCTTTGTTTTCATGGGTTTTGGGCGAAGCCATTTTTTCCGATTTAGATGAAGTATACGTTTTTACAGACGATGAAGAAACACTTGCTTTTCTTGCCAAAGAATATGCTTGGTCACCAAAAGTAAAAGGTTTACTTCGTAATGAAGATAACGCTAATGATACCGCTTCCACCGAAAGTGCGATGTTAGAATTTGCTGAAAAAATAAACTTTGATTTTGATATGTTGTGCTTATTGCAGGCGACTTCTCCGATGACAACTTCTGCCAATATTAATGAGGCTATTGCCAATATGTATGTTGCCAATACTGTTTCTGTTTTATCAGTAGTAAAAACACATCGTTTTACTTGGAATGAAGATGGAACTTCGCAAAATTACGATGTTTTCAACAGACCACGTCGCCAAGATTTTAAAGGTTTATTAATGGAAAATGGCGCCATTTACATGACTACTAAAGAAGCGTTTTTAGCTTCCAAAAATAGAGTTAGTGGCAAAATTGGCTTAATTGAAATGCCTGAAGAAACTTTACATGAAATTGATACACTTTCAGATTGGACTATACTTGAAAATTTATTAGCGAACAGACAAAAGAATCAAAAACAACAGCAACAAATTACCTATTTAGTTTTAGATGTGGATGGAGTTTTTACAGATGGTTGTGTGTATTATGGAGCTGAAGGTGAATTGATGAAAAAATTTGATATGCGGGACGGAATGGGCTTGGAAATTTTACGTCAGAATTCTGTTGAAGTTGTGGTAATCACTTCTGAAAACTCTGATTTAGTCGCTAAACGAATGCAAAAACTGCAAATTAAACACACTTTTTTAGGTGTTAAAGACAAATATTCTTTTCTTCAAAATTTTGTGAATGAACAAAAGACTACTTGGGGCAATTTAGCTTACGTGGGCGATGATGTAAATGATTTGGCTAATTTATGTACGGTTGGTTGGTCGTTTGCGCCCAATAATGCGACGTCGATTGTAAAACATCACGTGGATGTAGTTTTAAATAATAATTCCGCTGATGGAGCCATAAGAGAAGTTTGCGAATGGATTATGAAATATAATACTAGATTTTAGTTAATTCTTTGTTTTTATTGTCAAGCTGAGCTTGTGGGTTTTGAGTTGTGGGTTGTGGGTTGTGAGTTGTGGGTTGTGAGTTGTGAGTTGTGAGTTTTGGGTTTTGGGTTTTGGGTTGTGTGTTGTGGGTTGTGGGTTTTGGGTTGTGAGTTGTGAGTTTTGGGTTTTGGGTTTTGGGTTGTGTGTTGTGGGTTTTGGGTTGTGGGTTTTGGGTTGTGAGTTTTGGGTTTTGGGTTGTGTGTTGTGGGGTTTGAGTTTTGGGTTTTGGGTTTTGGGTTGTGTGTTGTGGGGTTTGAGTTTTGGGTTTTGGGTTTTGAGTTGTGGGTTGTGGGTTGTGGGTTTTGGGTTTTGGGTTTTGGGTTGTGTGTTGTGGGGTTTGAGTTGTGGGTTGTGGGTTTTGAGTTTTGGGTTTTATTGATTGTAAACATAAATTATAATTAATTGTATCATAATATTCAAGGCTATTAAAATTAAATAAATTTTTCCTATTTTTGCTTTTCTAATAAAATGAAAATGAATACATATAAAATACCTTATGTCATTGCCGAAATTGGTTGTAACCACAAAGGTGACATGGAAATAGCTAAAGAATTAATTAAAATAGCCAAGATATTTTCTAATGCTGATGCTGTAAAGTTCCAGAAAAGAAATAATATTGAATTGTTAACAGAAGAACAATATAATGCTCCACATCCAAATCCGTCTAATTCATACGGTGATACGTATGGCGCTCATAGAGAATTTTTAGAATTTGATGTACAACAACACGCGGAGTTAAAAGCGTATTGTGAAGAAATCGGTATTGTGTATTCAACATCAGTTTGGGATACTACTTCTGCAAAAGAAATTGCTTCTTTAGATCCAGAATTTATTAAAATTCCATCTGCTTGTAATAATAATTTCGACATGCTAACTTGGTTATGTGAAAATTATAAAGGAGAAATTCATATTTCTACTGGGATGACAACTAAAAACGAAACAGATGAATTAGTTGCTTTCTTCACTGAAAAAGGAAGAAACAAAGATTTAGTACTTTATAATTGTACTTCTGGTTACCCTGTTCCTTTTGAAGATGTTTGTTTGTTAGATATCAATTTATTAATTGAAAAATATGGTGATAAAGTTAAACATATTGGTTTTTCTGGACATCATTTAGGAATTGCTGTAGATATGGCAGCTTATACTTTAGGAGCCAATATTATAGAAAGACATTATACAATTGATAGAACCTGGAAAGGAACTGATCATGCCGCTTCATTAGAACCAGAAGGTTTGCGTAAGTTGTGTAGAGATGTTAGAGCAGTTCATAAAGCTTTAACCTTTAAGAGTCAAGATATTTTGCCAATTGAGCAAGTACAAAGAGATAAACTTAAAAACCAAAAAGTTTAATTGTATAGAAAAGTCCCTTTTACGAGGGATTTTTTTTGGGGGATGGTGATAGGGAGATGAGGAGATTGGTAGATGGGGTGATTTGTTTGAAATTAGTTTTTTCAAACTTTTTTGGCTTTGAAAAGGAAAATAATAAATACTATATTTGCAGGCATTTAATAGATAAAAATGAAGAAAAAAATATTTATATTTTTACCAGATGGTGTAGGTTTACGAAACTTTGCCTTAACTAATTTTAAACAGATTGGTGAGCAACACGGTTTCGATATTACGTATTGGAACAACACTCCCTTTTCTATTGAAAAAGAAATTGGTTTTAAAGAAATTAAGCTAGAAAATAATAAAACAAATCCGTTAACTACCATTTTTACTAGAGCTCGTAAAAGAGCCGAATTAAATTGGTTTGACAAGAAGTTTAACGAGAAAGTATATAACACCTATAACTTCCCGCAATCTTATGGTTCGTTAAAGGAAGCTGTAAAAAGTATCATGGTTGATGTTTTAGTAGCTACTTGTTCCCACGCTAAAGGTGTTTCGTTTATACGAAATCAAATTACGAAATTAGAACGTAAAAGTCCAAAATATAACTATTGTAAAGCACAATTGGCTGCGGAAAAACCAGATTTTATTTTCTGTACCAATCAACGTCCGAGTCAAGCTATAGCTCCTATTTTAGCCGCTCAAGATTTAGGAATTCCGACCGCCACTTTTATCTTCTCATGGGATAATTTACCAAAAGCTACTACTTTAGTAGAAACCGATTATTATTTTGTGTGGAGCGAACACATGAAAAAAGAAGTACTGATGTATTGTCCGTATGTGCCTGCCGATAAGGTTTTAGTTACTGGAACACCACAATTTGAAAGCCATTTTGATACAAGTTTATTATTAACCAAAGAAGCTTTTTTTGCGCAACATAATTTAGATATACATAAAAAATACATCTGCTATTCTGGAGATGACATTGTAACTTCTCCATTAGATCAGTTTTATGTGGAAGATTTGGCTATTTCGGTAAGAGAATTAAATGCAAAAGGATATAATTTAGGAATTATTTATAGAAAATGTCCTGTTGATTTTACTGATAGATATGAAGCTATCTTAAAAAAATATAGTGATGTGATTGTAAATATGGACCCATTATGGCGACCAGTGGGAACCAGTTGGAATGAAATTATGCCATCCAAAGAAGATTTTGCCTTACAAGCTAACATTTGCGAATATACAGAATTTGTTGCCAATGTGGCTTCATCTATGGTTTTTGACTTTGTGGCTCATAATAAATCATGTTTGTTTTTTGATTACGAACAACCACAATTGAAAAAAGGCATTCGTGATATTGGACAAAATTATCATTATATTCATTTCCGTTCTATGCCAAGTAAAAATGCTGCTTTGTGGTCTTTTGATAAAACAGGATTAACACAAACGGTTCAAGATATTATTGATGGTAAACTATCCAATGTTCCAGAAGGGCAACTTTGGTTTGAAACCATTGTGGGAAACAATCCAACAGAAGCTTCTCAGAATATTTGGAAGGAAATTAAAAACATAATTTGATGAAGCAATTTTGTTTTTATTTGTTGAAAATAATTTTCATTGTATTGCTTGTTTCAATAACTTTTGATAAGTTATATACTTATGTTTATTATGAATATACAAATACAAACAGGTTTCAATATTTTAGAAATCAAAAAAATAAAAAGTTTGATTATTTGTTTTTGGGTTCGTCAAGAGTTGTAAATGATGTTAATCCTAATATTATAGATAGTTTGTTAAATGTTAAAACTATAAATTTCGGAATAATGGATGCTCGTCCAAAAGATATTTTAACGATTTTAAAATTATTAAAAGCTTATAATATTCAATCAGATAAAGTTTTTATTCAAACAGATTACTATTACAATAATACGGGTAAATCAAATTTTTTATATGTTGAAATGTTGCCTTATATCAATGAAAATAATATTATATCCAATTATTATTCTGAGGATAATGATTTTTTCGAGTTAAAATATGTGCCTTTTTATAAATATTCTAAAAATAACTTTATTTTAGGTATAAGAAATTTAATTTCTTCCACATTAAAAAAGAAGAATGTTTTAAATGCAACTAAAGGTTTTGAACCACTTTTTGGAAATGAAACTTCTTTTTGGTCAAGGGAATTACCAAGAAAAATTGTGAAAAACAACAAGCATAATTCAGAAATGCTAGCGTATTTAGAAAAAAACAATACAAATCATCAGTTTTTTATTTCTCCTTTTAGAAGTGATACAAAGAATATTTCATATATCAATCTATTAAAAAAACAATATAACGAGATATGGGATTTTTCAACATCAATTTCTAATGTGAATTATTTTAAAAATGGTTATCACCTTAATAAAAATGGAGCACATAAATTTTCAGAACTATTATCAAATCACATAAAAAAAATAAAAAAATAAAACTAAAATGAATAAATTCACCAAACTATCTATAGTCATACCAGTGTTTAATGAAGGGGCAACTATTCATTTAATATTGGATAAAATTAAGAATGTTGTTTTGTTAAACAATATTGCTAAAGAAATTATTATAGTAAATGATTGTTCCTCTGATAATACAGAAGATTCTATTAATACTTATTTGAGTAACAATAGGGATTTAGATATTGTATATTTAAAACATAGTGAAAATAGAGGTAAAGGCGCGGCCCTGCATACAGGCATTGAAAAAGCTAGTGGTGAATATTTAATTATTCAAGATGCTGATTTGGAATATGATCCTCAGGAGTTTAATATTTTAATTAAACCTATTATTGATGGCTTTGCAGATGTTGTTTATGGTAGTAGGTTTATGGGAGGAAAACCACATAGAGTTTTGTTTTTTTGGCATACTATTGGAAATAAGTTTTTAACATTTTTATCCAATATGATGACTAATTTAAATCTAACAGATATGGAAACTTGTTATAAAATGTTTAACGTGAAGTATTTACAATCGTTAAAATTAACTGAAAAAAGATTTGGGTTTGAGCCTGAAGTTACTTCAAAAATTTCAAAAATTCCTAAAATTAGAATTTATGAAGTTGGTATTTCTTATTATGGACGTACTTATGAAGAAGGAAAAAAAATTGGTTGGAAAGATGGTTTTAGAGCTATTTATTGTATTCTTAAGTATAAAATAAAATAAACTGTGAAAAAAACTTTTATAATTTTAGCAATACTAGGAGTTGTATTTCGGTTTTATGTTCAATTTATTAGTCCTTATTTTAATGTAGATGAAATTTCATTAGGTAGTAATATTAAAGAAAATACTTTTTTGGAACTGCTCTTACCAATGGAACGAGGTCAAAGTGCACCTCCTTTGTTTTTATTTTTAGAGAAATTTATTATTAGTTTTTTTCCTTTTTCTTTCTGGGTGAATATAAAACTATTAAGTTTTTTTAGTTCTATTTTTATTGTTTTATTGCTTTATAGATTTGTAGAAAAATATAATTTTTCTAAAGAACTACTAATAATGTTTGTCATAGTTTTATTTAACCCCTTTTTTTTAACAAACACATTAACAGTTAAACAATATACATTTGATTTATTAGGTATTTTGTTTTTGATAAATTATTTCAACCATAAATGGTTTTTAAAATATAATATAATCTTTTTTTTTATTTGGAGTTTTTTATCAAATGTTGCTTTGTTTTCATGTGTGAGTTACTTAATGTATTTATATTTTGCAGTAAACAAAAAGCTAAGTTTATATTTAGTTTTAAAGTTTATTAAAAAAAATTTTTTAACAATATTGGCTCCTTTACCATATGTTTTTTATTTTATATGGTTTATGAATCAGGAAGGAGCAATTGAGCTAAAAAATTATATGACTTCTTATTGGTTTGGTAATTTTATGCCTTTAAATGGCGGGATTTTTAAGTTCTTAATTTCTTTGTTTCATAGTTTTTGGGTGTTTTTTTATAGTATGAATGAAGTTGTTGGTCTTTTGCTTTTTTTACTATCAATTTTATCTTTTTTTTATTTTAAAAAAGCTAATAAATATAAAGCAGAAGTTGTAATTATTGGAGGTACTATGCTAATACATTTATTGCTAAATATTTTACATTTATATCCTATTTCTGATAGATTATTTTTATATATGGGAATGTTTTTCTTGTTATTATTAAGTAGTACTATGAATTCTTTATCACAGATTAATAGGATTAGTAACTATTTAAATCATAGTGAAATAATTATATCTATTGTTGTTTTTGTTAGTTACTTTAATTATATGTTTTATAAAGAAAACGATGTGATATCTTTAAATAATTATTTAAATAAAATAAATTGTTCTGAAAAAATTTATACAACTGAAAAATCATTTAAAACAATTAATGATTTTAATACTTTTACGGATAATAAATTTAAATGTAAAAAGGAATTAAATAAAATATCAAGCAGTGAAAATTTTGAGAGTAGTTTTTATTTAATAACGCGTTTGTTTAATAAATTAAAACCAAATTCAACAAGTGACGAAGAATTGATAATTTCTCAATTAAGTAAAAAATATTCTATAAATAAAAGTATTACATTACAAGGCTATAATGTTTATAAGTTAAATAAAAAAAAATAAACTATGTTTTTCAATTCCCTTCATTTCGCGGCTTTTTTACCGATAGTTTTTATATTATATTGGTTTGTTTTTAATAAAAACAAATCTTGGCAAAATAGTTTGTTAATCATTGCTAGTTATTATTTTTACGCTTGTTGGGACTGGCGTTTCCTTTTTCTATTGGTGTTCTCCACACTTTTAGATTATTTTACAGGCATAATGATTGAAAAAAACGAAACCGATTCCAAACGAAAATTTTGGTTCTGGTTGAGTATTATTGTTAATCTAGGATTTCTAGGAATTTTTAAATATTATAATTTCTTTGCCACCTCTTTTACCGAATTAATTAACGGTTTTGGTTTCCAAGTCAACCCCTTATTGATAAAAGTAATTTTACCCGTTGGAATTTCTTTCTATACATTTCACGGATTATCTTATGTGATTGATATTTATTACAAAAGAATTAAAGCGGAAACTAATTTCATCGATTACTCCCTTTTCGTAAGTTATTTCCCTTTGTTAGTAGCTGGTCCGATTGAACGTGCGACACACTTATTACCACAAGTAAAAGTAAAACGAGAATTTAATTTTCAAAAAGCCAAAGAAGGTGTACATCAAATTATTTGGGGATTAGTCAAAAAAGTGGTGATTGCCGATTCTTGTGCGATGTATGCCAATGAAGTTTTCAATCATCAAGAAGACATGAATTCCTTATCCTTAATTTTAGGTGCGATTTATTTTGCTTTTCAAATTTACGGTGATTTTTCAGGGTATTCTGATATCGCTTTAGGAACTTCAAAATTATTTGGAATCGACTTATTAAAGAACTTTAATTTTCCTTATTTCTCTAGAGATATTGCAGAGTTTTGGCGCCGTTGGCACATTTCGTTGTCGTCTTGGTTTAGAGATTATTTGTATATTCCATTAGGCGGAAGCAAAGGCGGAAAATGGATGCAAGTTCGAAACACTTTCATTATCTTTTTAGTAAGCGGATTTTGGCATGGCGCCAATTGGACCTTTATAGCTTGGGGATTAATTAATGCGATCTATTTCTTGCCTTTATTGTTACTTAATAGAAATAGAAGCAACTTAGAAGATATTACTTTCAAATGGAATGTTCAGGGTTTACAAACCCTTTTACATATTCTACTTACTTTTTCTATCACCACCTTTGCTTGGATCTTTTTTAGAGCAAAATCCATTTCAGATGCGTTGTTGTACATTAAAAAGATGTTTACGAATTTAAATTTTGATATTCAATATTTATCGAACGAGCGATATGCCCCAGAATTATTAGCACTAATTGGTGTCTTTGTACTGTTTGAATGGTTCAACAAATATAAAACAGAACCTATTTCTGGAAAATATGAAAATGTAAAACTCTTGTTTTGTATTATGGCCATTTTAGCCTTAGGTGTTTTTTCTGATTATAAAGAATTTATTTATTTTCAGTTTTAACTAATGAGAACCTTCGTAAAATATATTCTAAAAATAGTACTTATGCTTACTGTAAGCGCTTTTGCGTTAGATTTTTTTTACACCACTGTTTTTGAAAAATCAGTACCGAGAACCAAGTTTCAAAATTTAAGAGCTTTAAAAAATCAAACTATTGATTATGTTTTTTTAGGATCATCCAGAGTTGAAAATGGAATTTCTCCAGAAGTAATTAAAAATAAAACAGGTAAAAAAGCTGTAAATTTAGGTTTTCAAGCTTCAAAATTATCAGATGTTTATATGATTTTTCAATTATTAGATTTTTATAATATTAAATTTAAGACAGTTTTCATTCAAGTGGATTACATTTTTAATATGGAAAATGGAAGTTCAAATGTTTTAAGTTATGAAATTCTACCTTTTATAAATGAAAATTTAATTGTTTCAAATCATTGCTTATTTAATGATTCTGATAATTATTGGTTTAATAAAAACATTCCTTTTTACAGATATAGTAGAACATCTCAAAAATTAGGAGTTAGGGAAGTTTTATCTAATGTCATAAAAAAGAAATCTAACGCTTTTGAAAATAATGGTTATGCTCCTTTGTATGGTCATTTTACAAATGACAAATTTGCATGGCCCAATACAATTGCTTTAAAAAACAAGTTTTATGATTCAATTGTTAATTATAAAATTAAAAACCACAAAGAAGTAGTTTTTTTTACAGCACCATATAGAAATTTAAATAACGATTTTAGCTTTGTTCATAAATTGGAAACAAAAATTCCAGCCTTAAATGACTTTTCTAACGAATTGCCACACAATAGATACTTTCAAAATAATAACCATTTAAATCATGATGGCGCAGTTGCTTTTACCAATGTTTTGATTCAAAAACTAAAATTATAAAATGAAAAAATTTGTAAATTATATTTTAAAATTAGCTCTGCTACTTATAATAAGCGCCAGTTTTTTAGATTTTTGTTATACAAAAATTTATGAAGTTTCAGTTCCTAGATCTAAATTTCAAAAATTAAGAACTTTAAAGCATGAGAAAATTGATTATCTTTTTTTAGGTTCATCTCGCGTAGATAATAGTGTTGTGATTAATAGTATTGAAAAAAAGACTAATAAAAGCGCATATAATTTAGGGTTTCAAGCGTCAAAATTGCAAGACATATACTTAATATTACAATTATTAAAAAAATATGAAGTCTCTTATGATAAAGTATTAATTCAAGTAGATTTTGCTTTTAATAATGAATTAGAATTTTCAAACGTATTGTTTTTTGAAGCATTACCATTCATAAAGGAAAATAAATTAATAGAAGATTATGTAAAACATAATAAACCAAATGATTTTTGGAAGTATAGATATTTGCCTTTTTATAAATTTATCATTTCTAATCCTAAAAACGGCTTTAGAGAAGTAGTTGCTAATGTTATTAAAACACCAACAAGGACCTTACAAAACAAAGGTTACTCTCCTCTTTATGGAGAGTTTAAAAACAATAAATTATTAAAATTACCGTCAAAAATAAACAATAAAAATATTTATTATAATCTTATTTTAAATTACTGTATTAAAAATAAAATTAATGTTGTTTTTTATACAGCACCTTGTAAAATAACTAAGAATAGTGTTTATTTTGATGAATTAGGTAGAAAAGTTACTAATTTAAATGATTTTTCAGATTTATTAAAAGATGATATTTACTTTTATGATAACTTTCATATTAATAATGACGGAGCAACAATTTTTACCAATGTTTTAATTGAAAAACTAAAATTATAAAATGAAACGTTTTTTTAAATTAACTATACTATTTTTAGGCATACTATTTCTAGCATCTTTGCTTTTAGATGTTATCTATACTTCAATACTATCCAACTCAGAAGTACGAAATAAAGTAGAAAACATCATTCATACTAAAAATAAAAAGTATGATGTTATTTTCATGGGAACTTCTCGAGCCAACAATCATTTTGTAACAAAAGTATTTGAAGATAAAGGTTATAAAGCTTTTAATTATGGTATAAGTGGCGCCCATTTATTCGAAACTTCATTGTTGTTAAAATTAATGATTGCCAACAAATATGAAATTAAAAACTTAGTTTTAGAAGCTGATTTGAGTATTTGTAATGAAAAAAGAGATGAAGGCACAACTGCTCGTTTCATGCCTTATATTCATGGTAATGAAATCATCAAAAATCATTATAAAAACGAACCAGATTTTTATCAAATTTATTATTTGCCTTTTTACAGATATATTAAGTTTGATACTAAGATTGGTTTCAGAGAAGTTTATGATGTTACTTCAAAGAAACCAACCAACACCTTGCATAATAAGGGCTATTATCCCTTGATTTCTGATGAAAAAGGAAATATGAAAAACGATATTTCTTCTTTAAAAGTGATTAGAAACAAGTATTATGAAGAAATAAAACAAATTTGTAAAGACAACAATATCAAACTAACAGTAGTAATGACGCCTATGTGCAAGAACACCAAAGGATTGAATTATTTTGATAAAGTACATCAACTCTATCCAGAAATTTATAATTTTGAAAATGTGGTTACAGATGACAAATACTTTGCTTCTTGTGGTCATTTAAATAATGAAGGTGCGATTCTTTACACAAATCATATTATAAAAACCTTTTTCAACTAATGCACATTGCTTTTTTAACTCCAGAATATCCTCATCCGAAAATTGTAAATTCTGGGGGTTTAGGTACTAGTATTAAAAATCTGGTATTAGCTTTGGTTCGTCAAAATGTAAAGGTTACGGTTTTTATTTACGGACAACTAAGTCAAGAGGTTTTTGAGGAAAACGGCATTACTTTTCATTTTATTCCTAATCAAAACTATCGTTTTGCGAAATGGTATTTTTATCGAAAATTTATTCAAAACTACATTAATAAAATTGTAGTTGCTGAAAAAATTGAACTTTTAGAAGCTCCAGATTGGACAGGAATAACTGCTTTTATGAAGTTTCAAATCCCTTTGGTTATTCGTTTTCATGGAAGTGATACTTATTTTTGCCACTTAGAAAATCGTAAGCAAAAATTAAAAAATTATTGGTTTGAAAAAATAGCCTTGCAAAACGCCGTTGCATTTATAGCGCCAACCAAATTTGCTGGTGAACTTTCAGCTAAATTATTTAAAATTAACGCACAAAAAGTTGCAACGATTCATTACGGTTTAGAATTAAATCAGTTTAAAAATGATTCGCCTGAAAAATTTGAAAACGGACTTTTGTTATACATAGGAACTATTATTCGTAAAAAAGGAGTTTTAGAATTGCCTGCTATTTTTCATAAAGTTAGAAAACAACATCCAAATGCACAACTCTTTTTTATTGGTGCTGATTCTTATGATATTCAAACCAAAAGCTCATCCACTTGGTCTTTGGTTGAAAATTTAATTCCTATTGAAGATAAAACTTATGTGCGATTTTTAGGAAAAATTCCTTATTCCGAAGTACAAGAGTTTATGAAAAAAGCACATGTTTGTTTGTTTCCCACATTTGCTGAAACTTTAGGAATGGTAACTATTGAATCCATGGCTTTGCAAAAACCTGTGGTAAATAGTAATATTGGTTGGGCTAATGAATTGCTTATTGATGGCGAAAGTGGTTATTTAGTACATCCAACAGATCATAAGTTATATGCTGAAAGGATTTTACAATTACTTGAAAATAGTGATTTAGCTAAGAAAATTGGACAAAAAGCCAACGAAAGAGTAGTTGCTACATTTAATATTGATGAAAAAGTATTGGAAAACATTTCATTTTATAAAAAGATACTTGATGGTAAAAAAGAGTAAACAGTTTTTAAGCAGCACGTTTAGTTTATTAAAAATTTATTTTCATTTATTAAGATCGATTCATTTTAGTAAATCAAATCGCTCCACTATAATAATTTGTTTTGATGGCGTGGTTTCTCATGGTGGCTTATTAGACAGATTAAAAGGTGTAATTTCTTTTTACGAAGTTGCTAAAATTAAGAATGTCGATTTCAAAATTCATTTTAATCATCCGTTTCATTTATCTGATTTTTTAGAACCCAATGAAGTTAATTGGCAAATTGAGAATTTTAAATTTAATCCTTTACAAGATGAAGTTTTGTATTTAATGAATAATTTCCATGTTAATCCATTAGAATTGATTCATCCAACAAAAAAGAAAAACTATTTTGTATATTGTAATATTGATTATTTAAAAACAATAAACTCGCAGTTTTCGGAAGTAGAAAACACTAATTTATGGCGAAACAATTATCAACAATTATTTAAAGAATCTTTGTTTTTAAAAGAATCTATAGCTAAACTTCCACAAGAAAATAATATAGTTTGTCATACCCGATTTACCACTTTAATGGGCGATTTCGCAGATACAACTTCTGCTGTTCTGAATGACGATGATAAAGAAACTTTGGCAAATAAAATCCTTGAAAGATTAAATGAAATTCATAAACAAAATGAGAATACGCCAATTTATGTTTTGTCTGATAGTGTAGTTTTTTTAAATATAATTAAAGAGAAAACAAATTTCAAAACACTTTCGGGAACTCCAAAACATGTGGATGTAAAAAGTAGTTCTTCTAGTCTTGAAGAACATTTAAAAACATTTACCGATTTTTATTTTATGTCGAAAAGTGAACGCGTTTTTTTGCTAAAAATTGATACAATGTACAACAGCGGTTTTTCTAGATATGCTGCAATCATAGGGAATAAGCCATTTAATGTTATAAATTAATACGAATGATTGTCATAATACATAATAACAAAAATGTAATTCAAGTAAAAAAGAATGCTGAAAATATAGAAAAATTTTCAACTTCTTTTGGTACAACCTTATTTCAGAAATCGGAAGAGTTTCCTGATGAAATAATTGTTTGGTTGCATGAAGAATTCGTTTCATTAGTTAACTTTAATGAGATAGAACAGTTATTAGGTAATAATGAATCGATTATTCATTTTAATCCTTTTGAAAACCAATATTTATCTGGTGATTTAGGTTTTGTTGATCAAAACAGTTTGTTTAAAATTCCTAAAAAAGTGAATCATGCTTCGTGGCAAATTTCTGCAAGTATTGGTGCAACAAAAGCAACTGTCTTAAATAAACTTAATTCGCAAATAAAAAACAAGAATGCGGATCCTAATTATTTATTGCATTCCATAGGATTTACTTTTAGTTTAATTGGTTTGTTTTGTAATTCGCAACCTTTATTGGTTCAAAATAGTGTTTCTAAAAAACAAAATCAATCAACTTTTAAATTGTATCAATTTGTAAAACAGCATTATAAGTTTCAATGGTTGTTTTTTCTTTTTTTTACTAGATTAATGAAAAGAAAGTCTTTCGATATATTTCCCTTGTTGTCAAGTTTGTTTTTTTTCAAGATTAAAAAGACAAATAGTATACCTTTTAATGTGTTTGAAAATAAGGAAGAACATTTCAATAATTCATTAAGTTTAGATGTAATTATTCCAACAATTGGAAGAGAAAAATATGTTTTTGATGTTTTACTAGATTTAAAAAAGCAATCATTCTTACCAAAAAAAGTGATAATTGTGGAGCAAAATCCACAACCTAATTCTATTTCTGGTTTAAATTTTATTTTTGATACCGAATGGCCATTTGAAATCGATCATACTTTTACAAATCAAGCAGGTGCTTGTAATGCTAGAAATATTGCGTTAAGTAAAGTTAGTAGTGATTGGGTTTTTATGAATGATGATGATAATTCTTTTGAATTTGATTTGTTGGAAAATGTATTTAAAGCGATTCGTTTTTATAACTTAAAAGCATTAATAACAGCCTATCCGCAATTAGGAGAAAGTATTTTTTATGATAAAATTCATCAAACTACCATTTACGGTTCAGGAAATTCTTTTATAAAATCAGAACTATTAAATCAAGTTAAATTTGATAAAAATTATGAATTTTGCTACGGTGAAGATTTTGATTTTGGAATGCAATTGCGAAACATTGGAATAGATATAATTTGTGTCCCGTTTTTAAGAATTCTTCATTTAAAGGCTCCAATGGGTGGTTTTAGAACTAGACCTATATTACCTTGGCATGATGAAGAACTATTTCCAAAACCTTCACCTACAATACTACTGAATCTATTAAAATATAGAAGCAATGAACAACTGCATGGCTACAAAATTTTATATTATATTCAATCTTTAAAGTGGAAAAAACCTTTTCAATCCTTAAAAGAAATTAATAAACATTGGAAGTCTAGTTTATTTTGGGCAAATAAATTAAAAAATATGTAAGCCATTTACAGAGATAATGTTATATTTGGACTTTCAATTCAAGAAGTTTCAAATTTTATGAAAATAGCATTAATTACAGGGATTAACGGGCAAGATGGTTCGTATTTAGCAGAATTATTATTAGAAAAAGGGTATGAAGTACACGGAATTATTCGTCGTAGTTCTACTTTTAATACAGAACGTATTGAGCATTTATATATAGATTCTTTAATTAAAGATTTACATAAAGACAAAAAAATAAAATTGCATTATGGTGATATGACGGATGCGACAAGTTTAATTCGCTTGGTTCAAGAAATTCGCCCTGATGAAATTTACAATTTAGCGGCACAATCTCACGTAAAAGTTTCGTTTGATATGCCAGAATATACTGCAGAAACAGACGGCGTTGGGACCTTACGCTTGTTAGAAGCGATAAGAATTTGTGGTTTGGAAAACACAACACGTATTTATCAAGCTTCGACTTCAGAATTGTACGGAAAAGTACAAGAAGTTCCTCAAACAGAAACGACACCTTTTTATCCTCGTTCTCCTTATGGTGTAGCGAAATTATATGCGTTTTGGATTACGAAAAATTACCGTGAATCGTATGGAATGTATGCCGTTAACGGGATTTTATTCAACCACGAATCAGAACGAAGAGGAGAAACTTTCGTAACCAGAAAAATTACGTTATCAGCTTCAAGAATCAAACACGGCATTCAAGATAAATTATATTTAGGAAACTTAGATTCACTACGTGATTGGGGTTATGCCAAAGATTATGTGGAATGTATGTGGTTAATGTTACAACAAGATACGCCAGAAGATTATGTAATTGGAACAGGTGTTCAATATTCGGTTCGTTATTTTTGTGAATTAGCGTTTAAAGAAGCGGGTATCGAATTGGTTTGGAAAGGTGAAAACGAAAACGAAATTGGTGTTTGTGCCGCAACCGGAAAAACAATTATTGAAGTCGATCCAAATTATTACCGTCCAGCGGAAGTAGAAAGTTTATTAGGTGATCCTACAAAAGCAAGAACGCAATTAGGATGGAATCCAAGTAAAACTTCTATTGAAGAATTGGTGCACATTATGATGGAACACGATTTAAAATACGTGGTTCGTTTTAAAGATAGAGATTCCTTAAATAAATACGAATAATTGATGCGAATTCTAATTACTGGTGGAAACGGAATGGTGGGTAAAAATATTTTGGAGCACCAAAAAGCTTCAAATTATGACATTTTAGCGCCTTCAAGTTCCGAATTAAACCTAAGAAATTTCGATTCGGTTGACAGCTATATCAAGCAACATAAACCAGATGTTATTATTCATGCAGCCGGTTTAGTTGGTGGAATTCAAGCCAACATGGCCCGTCCTGTAGATTTTTTGGTTTACAATTTAGATATGGGAAGAAATATCATCATGGCAGCAAAGGAAAATGGCGTGAACTATTTTTTAAACATGGCGAGTTCTTGCATGTATCCGCGAGAAGCACAAAATCCATTACAAGAAGAATTGATTTTAAAAGGCGAATTAGAACCTACAAATGAAGGTTATGCCATTGCGAAAGTAGTTGCCACTCGTTTGTGTGAATACATCGTAAAAGAAAATCCAGAATTGCAATACAAAACCGTTATTCCATGTAATTTATATGGAAAATACGATAAATTTTCGCCAGAACATTCACACATGGTTCCAGCGGTAATTAAAAAAATATACGAAGCCAAACAAAATAATGCCACAGAAATTGATATTTGGGGCGATGGTTTGGCAAGAAGAGAGTTTATGTATACCGGTGATTTAGCCGATTTTGTTTTTTACGCTTTAGATAATTTCGAGAAAATGCCACAAAATATAAATGTTGGTTTAGGTTTCGATTATACCATAAATGAATATTACGAAGCCATTGCCGAAGCCGTTGGTTTCACTGGTAAATTTGTACACGATTTGTCAAAACCCATTGGTATGAAGCAGAAATTAATTGACGATAGTAAGTTGAAACAATTTGGCTGGCAACACCAAACTAGCCTTAAAGAAGGAATAAAACACACATTAAATTACTTTAAAACAGAAGTTTTACATGATTAAGTATCCGTTAGCTTCGTCCACTTGGGACGAAAAAGAAATAGAAGCCATCAATGGCGTTATTGCCAAAGACATGTATACCATGGGAGCTGGCGTAAAACAATTTGAAGAAGATTTTGCAAAATATGTAAATTCTAAATATGCTGTTATGGTCAATTCGGGTTCTTCAGCTAATTTAATTGCTGTTGCAGCTCTGTTTTTTACTAAAAATCCTAAATTAAAAAGAGGAGACGAAGTTATTGTACCAGCTGTTTCTTGGTCGACAACTTATTATCCATTAGCACAATATGGTTTAAAATTGAAATTTGTGGATGTAGATTTACATACTTTGAATTTCGATTTAGAACAATTAAAAAATGCTGTTTCTGATAACACAAAAATGATTTTAGCCGTAAATTTATTAGGGAATCCTAATAATTTTGATGCGATTAACGAAATCATTGGTGATAAAGATATTGTCTTAATGGAAGATAATTGCGAATCGATGGGTGCTGAATTCAAAGGAAAACAAACTGGAACTTTTGGTTTAGTGGGAACGTATTCTACTTTTTATTCGCACCATATGGCGACTATGGAAGGTGGATTAATTGTTACGGATGATGAAGAAATGTATCATGTCATGATTTGTTTGCGCGCTCACGGTTGGACACGTCATTTACCAAAAGAAAATCATGTTTCTAACAAAAGTGATAACGCTTTTGAAGAATCGTTCCGATTTATTTTACCGGGTTATAATGTGCGACCAGTTGAAATGAGTGGAGTAATTGGTGTGGAGCAATTGAAAAAGTTACCATCCTTTTTAGAGTATAGAAGAAAGAATGCCGAATTATTCGTGTCCTTATTCGAAAACCATAAAGACTTTTACATTCAAAAAGATATCGACCACAGTAGTTGGTTCGGATTTAGTTTTATTCTTAAACCAGAATCGACTTTAGACAGAGCAGAAATTGTAAAAAAATTAGAAGCCAATCAAATCGATTGCCGACCAATTGTAACTGGAGATTTTACCAAGAATGAAGTATTGAAACATTTCGATTATGAAATTTTTGGTGAAATGAAAAATGCGCAATATTTAGATAAAAAAGGCTTTTTCGTTGGCAATCATCAAGTGGATTTAACACAAGAAATTCATCATTTGTTTGACGTTTTAACGTTTTAATGATAAAAATTTATACTGATACAAGGTATTTAACACCGGAATTTCGTAAAATAATTTTCCCGGTTTTGTTAGATATTCATTTTTTAAAAACAGCAAATGCTTTATCTAATTTTCAACTTGTTGATGAATTGGAAACTGCAGACGTTGTGCTTGTACCAGTAGCTATAAATTATTTTTTCAAGCATAAAAAACAACAAGAATTAAACCAATTTATTGATAAAGCTATTGCTTTAAATAAAAAAGTTTGGGTGTATGCAGCAGGTGATTTTGGAATTACTTTTAGAAAAGATGTTACTGTTTTTAGATTAGGCGGTTTCAAATCAAAACTATCTGAGAATGAAGAAATTTTGCCGTCCTTTGTTTCTGACGCTTATTCCACTATACTAACAAATAATTGGAAACCTTTACCTAAATCTATAAAACCTGAAATTGGGTTTGTGGGTCACGCCAATAATAGTAAAATACAACTAGTAAAAGAGTTTGTTTTGCATTTGAAATTTTCGGTAAATAGAAAAATTACTACCAGTTTAGGTGACTATCAATCTTTTTATCCATCAAGTTTAAAACGTTTTGAAATATTAGAAAAGATAAAAAAATCTGATGTAATTTCAACTAATTTTATTCTTAGAAAATTATATAGAGCAGGAGTTAAAAGTGAAGAGGATAAGCAAAAAACATCTTTGGAATTCTATAAAAATATTGAAAATAATTTATATACCGTTTGCATACGCGGTGCAGGCAATTTTTCAGTACGTTTGTACGAAACCTTAATGATGGGAAGAATTCCTGTTGTGATAGCATCAGATGCAAAATTACCTTTAGAAAATTATATAGATTGGGAGAAGCACATTGTTGTAACCAATTCTGAAAATATACTAAAAGATTTAGTTGTTTTTCATGAAAAGTCATCAAATGAAGCGCTTATTGAAATTCAAAAAAACAATCGAAATTTAATGTTAGAATTATTTCAAAGAGTGAATTATTTTGCAGCCATATATAAGTTTAAAAATGAATTTTAGTTTAATAATTTGTACGTATAATAGAAGAAAGGCTATTGAGATTCTTATGAATTCTATAGTCAATCAGTCTGTATATCCCAATCAAATTATTATAGTTGATGGTTCGTTAAATGAAGAAACAAATCTTTTTTTTTCAGAAACTAATTATGAAAATTTAGATTATTTTTTAGTTGATTCTTCTAATAGAGGTTTAACTAAGCAAAGAAATTTCGGAATTTCAAAAGTAAATGCGGCTTCAGAAATCATTTGTTTTTTAGATGACGATACTCTTTTAGATGAAAACTATTTTTCTGAAATTATAAATGCCTATAAACTATTTCCTGATGCATTTGGCGTTGGAGGTTGTATTACTAATGAAATTCATTGGGAAGAAAATGCAATTGACTATAAGAGAAGTAAAAGCTGTTATACCTTTGATGGCTTTCATAGAATTGAAGATAAAAGATTTATATTAAGAAAAAAATTGGGTTTAGATTCAGATGTTTTACCTGGTTTTTCACCACTATTTTCTCATGGTAGAAGTCTTAGTTTTCTGCCATTTTCTGGCAAAATTTATAAAGTAGAACAATTAATGGGAGGTGTTTCTTCGTTTAAGAAAGAAGTTCTTGCTACTCATAAATTTTCAACGTATTTTGAAGGTTACGGTTTGTATGAAGATGCAGAATTCACCATACGAATTTCTAAACTCGGACCGTTATATTTTAATACCAATGCCAAATTAGAACACCATCATGATGCAGCTGGTCGTCCAAATCAGTTCAGTTACGGAAAAATGGTTGTTAGAAATGGTTGGTATGTTTGGCGTACCAAAAACCCAAACCCTAAAATGATACATTGTGTGAAATGGCATTCGATTACTATTTTACTTACTTTCATAAGAATTGCAAATATTCTAACCACCAAAAAACGCAAAGAAGCTTTTACTGAAAGTTTAGGAAGAACCGTTGGATGGTTTTCTATCGTTTTTAATAAACCTATGTGAGTTTTGGGTTTTGGGTTGTGATTGGGAGATTGGGAGATTTGAGGAATGGGGGATTTGGTGTGTTTGATACTTTAGTTTTTTAATTTGATATTGCATTATTTTCAAGTTGAGTAGCGACAAAATTTTTTGAAAACTAGTTTTATAGGTGTGTAGGTTTAGAATTAAATGAAGTTATTACCTATAAAAAATTATTTAATTGGAAAGCAAGAGATATTATGTTATTTTTATCCCATAAAACTTCAGAATGAATTTCGTTATCATCACACATGTGCAGCATATTAAAGAAAATTCCAAGTATTATGGGTATGCGCCGTATGTTAGAGAAATGAATATTTGGCTAAAATATGTCAACGAAGTTACTGTTGTTGCTCCAATTGAAAAGTCTAAATTGGATAACATCCATTTGGACTATCATCATAAAAATATTAAATTTAAAGAAGTTTCAAATTTTAATACTACTAGTTTTTTAAATTTACTTCGAACACTTTTTAAATTACCGTTTATTGTATGGACTATTTTTTTGGCCATGAAAAGAGCAGATCACATACATTTACGTTGTCCTGGAAATATGGGGTTGTTAGGTTGTTTGGTTCAAATTTTATTTCCACATACTCCTAAAACTGCTAAATATGCCGGAAACTGGGATCCCAATGCGAAACAACCTTTTAGTTATAAAATACAGAAATGGATTTTAAACACTACTTTTCTAACCAAAAACATGCAAGTTTTAGTATATGGTGAATGGGCAGGAAGTTCTAAAAATATAAAATCCTTTTTTACAGCGACTTATTCTGAAATTAAAAAAGAAAGTATTCTTCCGAGAAGTTTAAAACAGAAAATTAACTTTGTTTTTGTTGGAACTTTATCAATTGGAAAACAACCTTTATATGCTATTCGATTGGTAGAAAAATTGAAAAATTTGGGATTAGATGTTCAGTTAAGTTTGTTTGGTGACGGTGTTTTGAGAAATGAATTAGAAAAACATATCGAATCAAATGGATTGGCAACTTTTATTTTTTTAAAAGGAAATCAAAACAAAGAACATATAGAGCAAGCTTATAAAGAAAGTCACTTTTTAATTTTAGCTTCTAAATCTGAAGGTTGGCCGAAAGTTGTTGCTGAAGCCATGTTTTGGGGATGTTTGCCACTAACTACTAATGTTTCATGTGTAAATTATATGATTGACTCTGAAAAAAGAGGTAAATTATTGAGTTTGAATCTTGAAGCTGATACGCAATTGGTTTATGATTTGATACATAATGAAACACAGTATTTAAATAAGTGTATTGAAGCGAGAAATTGGTCGCAACATTATACCACAGAATATTTCGAAAATGAAATTATAAAACTTCTAGCTGTCACATGAGAATTGTACAATTAATAGATAGTTTAGAGGCTGGTGGTGCTGAACGCATGGCGGTAAATTTCGCGAATGCCTTAACTGGAAAAGTTGCTTTTTCAGGCATTGTGGCTACACGTAAGGAAGGTGTTTTAAAACAAGAAATTAATCACATTGAAACCTATGCTTTTTTAGGAAGAAAAAGTAAATTCGACCTTAAAGCTATTGGTTTGATGTCGGTTTATATCAAAAAAAATCAGATTGAAATTGTTCATGCCCATGGTAGTTCTTATTTTTTTGGTGTTTTAGTTAAATTATTTAACCCGAATATTAAATTAATTTGGCATGATCATTATGGAAATAGAGCAGAAGATGATAAACAAAAAATGGTTTTGAAAATTTGTTCTTTCTTTTTTTCAAAAATTTTAACCGTTAATGAAGCACTAAGGACTTGGTCTTTGCAACATTTAAATTGTAAGGAGGTGTTTTTTGTCCCCAATTTTTCAGATTTAAAAACATCGGAAGAGAAAACAAATTTAAAAGGAGAAAATCATAAACGCATTGTGTGTTTGGCGAATTTAAAAAATCCAAAAAATCATGTTACATTGCTTACTGCCTTTATTTCTAGTGAAATTTATAAAGACAATTGGACTTTACATTTAATTGGAAAAGATTTTGATGATGCTTATTCTGATGTTTTGAAAGCTATGATTAAAAAAAACGGATTAGAAAATTCTATATTTATTTATGATGCTTGTCAGGATGTGAAATTTATTTTGAGTCAGGCAACTATTGGTGTTTTATCTTCTACTTATGAAGGTTTTCCTGTAACTTTGTTAGAATATGCTCAGGCTAAATTAACGGTGGTTTCAACAACTGCTGGTTATTGTCAGAGATTGATAACTCATGATTTTAATGGATTGTTATTTGATCCATTAGATTCGAGTAGTCTATCAAAGCATTTGACGTATCTTATAAATAATCCTGAAATTTGTGCTAAGTTTGCAATACAATTTCAAAAAGAAATAGAATCAAAGTATTCTAAAGAAGCCATTATAAATAAATACCTAAATCTAATTCCTTGAATTTTTTTAAATTAAATAAAATCACTTATTTACTCATACATGTTTTGTTAGGAGTGATTATTCATTTTATAGGTTCATTTGTGTTTGTTTATTATGCTATTTTTTTAACTGCTGGAACGTATTGGGTGGTTAAACATAATGATAGAGATTTTCAAGCTTTAACTCTTATGTTATATGTTGTAGGATTAGAGGTTTTGTTTCGAATGAAGTCTGGTGGCTCCTTGTATGATATTGGGAAATACTCCATTATTTATTTTTGTATTTTGGGCTTTAGTTTTAAAAGAATTAGTTTGAAAGCGTGGCCTTATTTTTTAATTTTATTGTTATTTATACCTGGAATTGTATTAACCGTAAATACTTTCTTTTTTGAAATTGATATCAGAAAAAAAATCATGTTTAATTTACTAGGTCCATTTTCTTTGGTTTTTGCTTCTTTGTACGCTTATAATAAAAACATCACTTTAAATAGATTGAATGAATTATTATATGTAATGTCAGGACCTTTGATTAGTATTCTTTCAGTAGTTATTATTTATACTCCTACGAATGTAACAAATATTTATGAGAATAATTCCTCCAGTTTTGCTAATTCTGGTGGTTTTGGGCCTAATCAAATATCTGTAATATTAGGATTGGGCGCTTTTCTCTTTTTTATTCAATTTTTCTTTAATAGGAAAGAAAAACGCTATTCTTATGTTTCGTTGTTTTTGTTTTTTCTATTTATCTATAGAGGCTTAATTACTTTTTCCAGGGGTGGGATGATGACTGCCTTAGCGATGGTTTTGGTTTTTTGTTATATGGTTTACAAATTGTTAAATAAAGAGGCGAGATCAAAAATTACAGGTGTTTTTACTTTGTTATTTGTATTGTCAATTGCAGCATGGATGTTTACCTCTTATCAAACGGGGGGGTTGATTGATAAACGTTATAATAATCAAGATGCTGCAGGAAGATTTAAAGAGTCGAAAATGTCAGGACGAGAAGATATAATGGAAACTGATTTGAAGTTTTTTTATGATAATCCTGTTTTTGGAGTTGGACCAGGAATTAGCAGTATGATGCGGGATGAAGATGGGTTAACAGGTGTACAAGCTCATAGTGAACCCACTAGACTTTTAGCAGAACATGGTTTTTTTGGAATGATCATTTTATTATTGTTGGTTTTTATGCCCATCATAAAGTACTTTAGATCTCGACAATTTCACCATATTTACTTTTTTCCATTTTTAATATTTTGGGGTTTAACCATTAATCATGCTGCTACCCGTATTGTTGCTCCCGGAGTTTTGTATGCTTTGAGTTTATTAAATGTATATATACCAAACAAAGAAGAGGATGAAGAAGAAGATTCTGTACCTAGGCAATAAACTTTCCAAACATGGTATAAATAAAACCACAGTTGAAACTTTGGGTGAAAATTTATCACAATCTGGTTTTACAGTAGTTTCTTATTCTTCCAAAAAGAATAGTTTTTTAAGAATAGTAGATATGCTTCTAGGTGTTCTTAAACATAGAGATGCCGCTTATATCTTAATTGACACCTATAGTACTTCCGCCTTTTGGTTTGCTTTTTTTAGTAGTCAGTTGGCGAGATTATTAGGTGTTAAATATATTCCCATTTTGCATGGTGGAAATTTACCGAACCGCTTGGCTTCTAATCCGAAGTTGTGTAAAACGGTTTTTATGCATGCACATGTAAATGTTTCTCCTTCGGAATATTTAAAATTTCATTTTGAAAACTTCGGAATTTCCAATGTGATGTGTATTCCTAATTCTATTAACTTATCCGATTATTCTTTTAAAGAAAGAAATGTTTTTGCTCCTAATTTACTTTGGGTACGTGCTTTTGCGGAAATTTATAATCCAAAAATGGCGGTTGATGTATTGCATTTACTTCAAAAAAAACATCCTGATGCCACTTTAACTATGGTTGGACCAGATAAAGATGGTAGCTTAGAAACTACTAAAAATTACGCGAATCAATTGAAGCTGAATGTTACTTTTACTGGGAAATTATCTAAAGCAGAATGGGCTAATTTGTCTAATTATCACGATATTTTTATTAACACAACTCATTTTGATAACACACCAGTAAGTGTTTTGGAAGCTATGGCGTTAGGTTTGCCTGTTGTTTCTACTAATGTTGGTGGTTTGTCTTTTTTAATTTCTCATCAAAAAAACGGCTATTTGGTTGCTAATAATGCTGCTTCAGAAATGGTTCTGCAAATTGAACAAATTATCAATTTTCCAGCTCAAACAATTGAAATTATTGGTAATGCCAAAAGTATGGTTTCTAAAATGGATTGGGAAGTTGTTGAAAATCAGTGGTTAATTTTATTACGATAATGCTAAAAAATAATTTGCTTTTTAAGCAATTATGATTATATTTAGTTTTCAAAATTGAGTAATGACCAAGCCTTATAAAAAACATTTCGAAATATCTGAACGCAAAATTCTTCTTAGGTTTTTTGATGTGGCTTTTGTTGTCGGTTTTTTGTTTTTATTACACACTTTAACTGATTTAAAGTATTTTGCAGATTTATGTGTTACTTATTATTGGATAGCCATATTAGCGATATATATAAATTTATTAGGCACCGTTTTTGAAATGTACAATTTAATAATTGTTAGTTTTGCTACTAAAATTACTAAAGGTTTATTGCTAACGGCCTTTTTTACGACTCTCTTTTTTATTTTCACACCTATTCTTACGCCTTCTTTTCCTAAAAAAAGGGTAGAGTTGTTTTTGTTGTTTTTAGTCATTCTTATAGCATTAACGGTTTGGAGATTGCTTTATATCTATTTATTAGCTTCAAAGCGTTTTTATAAACCAATAGTTTTGGTTTGTCGAAGTAAAGATTTTAATAAGTTATCCAAAGAGCTTATTATCAATGATCCACATATTCGAATAGTTAAATATATAGATGTTGATTTTAATAATCACAATAGTTTACTTTCAGAATTTCAATTGAATTTAATAGAAATTAATGGTTTTTTAGCCTCTCACTTTATTTCTGAAATTGTTGTGGCTAAATATTCTAAAAAAACCTCTATTGAAGTGTATAATAAGTTGCTTGAAATTTCAGAAAATGGCATTCCTATTACTCAATATGAAGATGTTTATGAAGATTTAACCAGTAGAATTCCCTTGCATTTAAAAGATAAATCGTTATATAAATTTTTCCCTTTTTCAAAAAAACAAAACCAACTGTATTTACTATTGGTTAGATGTATAGATATTGTTTTTTCCATTATTGGATTAACTGTTTTAATAGCCATTATTCCGTTGATTTTCTTTTTTAATTTAATTTGGAATAAAGGACCCCTTTTATTTCATCAAGAACGTATTGGTAGAAAAGAAGTGCCATTTAAAATTTTTAAATTACGTACTATGATAGTGAACGCCGAAAAAAATGGTGCTGTTTTTGCGACTGTAAATGATTGTAGAATTACACCTTTCGGAAAATTATTACGTAAAACCAGAATTGATGAATTTCCACAATTTATAAATGTACTTATTGGTGAAATGTCAATTATTGGTCCAAGACCTGAACGAAAAGTTTTTGTGGATCAAATTGCTAACGAAATTCCGTTATATCATACCCGACATATTGTAAAACCTGGTTTAACCGGATGGGCTCAAATTAATTATCCTTATGGGGAAACTTTGGAAGATAGTTTGATGAAATTAGAATACGATTTGTATTACATTAAACATCGAAATATTTTCTTAGATATTAATATTGCTGTAAAAACTTTCGGAACCATTTTATACATGAAAGGTCAATAATGTTGTAAACATTTTCTTTCTATTATAGCTCTCGTTTTTCTATTTTTCATACAAAATTCTTAAAATTTTATTAACAATTTTTTAAACTTAATCACTTGTGACTCAATGTGATTATAGCTGTTTTTATTGTATTGCAGGTTCTTAAAAAAATGTTAACAAGTTGATTTTCAGAAAAATAATAAAAAAAGTTGTATCTTTGCGCCAGTTAATTCAATTGGTGTTGTCTAATTTATGTCAATCAGACACCTTGTTAAAAACTTTTTTTTTGCCCAATTGAGAAATAAATTTACATGAGAAAAGACATTATTTATTTTGGAGTTGCCATTGCATTTATTGCCGTAATTAGTTCGGGTTTTAGAGCATTTAAAGATGAATCTGTAGACGGGTTTCATATTGAAAACACAGAAGTTTATGATTATCGGGTTCCTTCAAAAGATGAATCGGTAAAGTTAGATCACAACATTCCTTTCACGGGAAAAACATTTATCGGATTCAAACAAGCATTAGCTGTAAAAGAATCTGCAGGAATTTATGATTTAGTTAATGCTTACGGCTACATGGGTAAATACCAATTCGGAAGAAGTACATTGAGAAATGTTGGTGTTTACGATTTTAAAAATTTCCTTAATAACCCAGCTTTACAAGAACAAGCTATTGAAGCCTTATTAAGCATCAATAAATGGGAATTAAGAAAAGAAATTAGAAATTACTCAGGAAGAGTAATAAACGGAATCAAAATTACAGAATCAGGTTTATTAGCAGCTGCACATTTAGCTGGAGCCAGTTCTGTAAAAACGTATCTTAGAAGTAATGGTAAAAATGGATTTAGAGATGGTTTTGGAACTTCTTTAAAATCATACATTAAAAGATTTAATGGTTACGATACTTCAAATATCAATCCAAATAGATTTGCAAAAGTTACAATTTAACTTTTCTGAATCACAAAAATACAAGGTCGATTGTGTAATTTTACTCGGTCGATTTTAAAACTGTTTTACTGGCGTTCGCAAAGGTTAAAATTGTTGTTTTTGGTTAAAAACGTATTCGTTTGCTTTGAAAAAAACACGCTATTTTAGTGTGTTTTTTTTGTTTAAATTAAAACAAGTCGCTGTGTGTTCCTGTTCTTTCTAAAAATATTTCTTTTTCAATTGGATTAATTCGCCAAATTAATAACCAGTTTGCCTAATAAAATTAATTCAAACATTTTTAAGATTTTAATTCTTTCATTAAATCTTCAAAAGTTGTGTAACTACTATATTCTGACTTTCCAGCGATAGATTCGTCAAGTGCTTTTTTTGTTTCGGCATTTGGTATGTTTTTACTAACTGGATACTTTTTTAATTTAATGGTTTTCATAACTTTATTTTTTTGTTGTAAAGTTAATTTTTTTCTAACTTTTATGTATTACTTTAAAATAAATCGCTGTGTGTTCCTGTTCTTATAAGTTTTATTGTTTTTTCTTCGTTATCTTGCAGCCATATTAACAACCAATCGGGCTTTATGTGGCATTCCCAATGTTCTTTATAGTTTCCTTTTAAAATGTGAGGTTTGTTTTTTGTGGGTACTTCTCCTGTTTCTTCTAATAAATCATATATTTCATCGAATAGAGAAAAATCATATTTTCTTTTTTGGCAAAGTTTAAAATCTTTTTTAAACTGACTAGAAAAGATTATAGTAAACATTATAAATTCATTTTTTTATAAAAATCTGCTCTGTTTTTTACCTTTGTTAACCCTATCCCATTTTCTGTATCTGTCATTGCTTTTAGCGTTTCTGTATTTGGAATGTTTTTACTTACTGGATATTCTTTTACTTCTGTTTTCATAACTAAATTATTTTTTTGTAAAAGTAATTCTTTTTCAATCTTTTTTATAACAGATTGAAAATAAGTCATTTTTTCTTTTAAATTTTTATCATCATAAAAATTTACATAAACTAATAGATTTTCAATGTCTTTCAGTATTGGTCCAATATAGCGTAGTTTTAAAAGTAATTCATTTACTTCTTTCTGATCTAAATTGTGAACATAATTAAAATACCCCTCAAACAATAAAATTAAATCGGTTAAGTGATTATCGATTTTTATTTTTACAGTACTTATGATGCTGTTTTCTCTACGTATCTTTTTACTTTGATAAATCAAAGGCTGTATAGATTTCTTTATATCAAGTTGTAAATTCATAATCACTTAGTTAAAGTTATACGTTAGGTTTTTTATTTTATGGAAAAATATTTTATTAATTATCTGCAGGTCCGCTTCTTTTCATAGAACCCTCTAAATAGTCATTGCTTTCTAAAATCTCCAAATAAATAATACTCTTGTCTTCTGTTATTTTTATATTATACTCGGTATTATTTTTTAATTTGAAATCTTTTTTATTAATGAATTTACCTTCAATATAAAAGTTGTTAATCTGTTTAACTTTAACTTCGACTTTAACATCTAATGTCGTTATATATTCATTGTATAAAGCTACCTCTTTGGGAAAATTCGTATAAATATTTTTCTTTAATTTACTAGATATATGTACCGTTCTGTTATAGACCCTTTCTTTGGTAGATATCACAAGTCCTAATTTATTTAACTCATTTATTTTGGTGTTTATTATGTTTTTTTCTTCTTGCCCAAAAACATCACCTTCAATTGGCTTGTACAATTCTTTAAAAATCGTAGAATTTCCTTTGTCGTAATTTTCTATTATTATTAATAAAATTTCAACTAAATCTTCTTTTAACGACTTCCAATTGAAAGTATCGCAAATTTCATCTAACGTTTTATAATTTATGGTGCCTATCAATTACTATTAAAATTTATTTGTACTATTCTTAATAAGTTTTTTTTCAGATTCGCAATTTTCTAATTTTTCTGTTAGCGACTCTATTTTTTCTTTATAGAATTGTAATTGTTCTTCTTTAAATTGCAATAATTCTTCTGCCATATAATTATTTTCTGCTTTTTCTGCTTTTTTTTCTTCTATACCTCGCAACATTTCGCCCTTGCCAGTGAATAACCACTCCAAACTTAAATTAGAATATATTTCTAAAATCAATTCTAATTTATCTATTCCTATGCTTTTCTGCATATTATTAACATATCCATTTGAAACGTTTATTGACTTTTCAAATGTAGAAACTGATAAATTAGAATATTTTATGTAAATTTTCAAACGTTCTTTAACGCTCATTTTCAATAGTTTATAAATTAATTTTTAATAAATTAGAAAATCATTCTAATAATATTTTTTTATTTAGAATAAAATTCTAATATTTGTTCCCACAAAGCATAATAAAAAAAAATATATTGCCTTGTAAAAACATAACGCAAGATATAAAAAATTGCAATGCAATTGCAATTTATATAGTAATTATTGCAATTAAACAATGCAAAACAAGTGCCAAATGTTCATTAAAATACAGCAATAGTACCGCAGTTGCTAAATCAAAAGATCCAGATAGGCAATATTCTGCAATTTGTGAAGAAATAAGAGATTTTTTAAGAACAATAAACAAACCAAGTGTTATTGAAAACGTACTGCAAGCACCAATCCGAAATGATATTGTATTAAATGGCGATATGTTTTCTTTAAAAGTTATTCGCTCACGAAAATTTGAATTGAATAATTTTTTTATGATGCAACCATTAAAACCTAAACGATTAGGAACGGTTAAAAATGGTGATTATGCAATGTGTGTTGGCAAAGGTCAATTAAAAGTTAAAGGCGGTAAACGTTTTAAAGTTCCCGGTAATAACATTATAGAAGTTTGGAGCAATGCAATGGGCATTAACTGGATGAAAACACGTGATGAATTAAAAGAAGCAATTCCTCCAGCATACACGAGATATATAGGTTACGATTTTTTAAAAGCAAAGTAAAATGATAAGTACCGAAGAAAAAAGCGAAATAATTGATGTTATAGGGAAACACTATTCAATCCCGATCATTAAACATCTTGAAACGGTTGGCATAAGTCCAAAAAAAAACGGCGTTTTTACACCTGGATTAATTCAGCAAATTGTAAATGCACGTTATGAAAATGAAGAAGTGGAAATTGAGATTTTAAAGTTTGTAAAAGTTACCAAAAAACACAAAGAAAAACAAGCCAAAAAACGAAAAGCATTAATTAAATAATAATAAATATGCCAATTTTAAAAGAAGTTTTTATTGATTTAGATGAGTTTGAATTAGAAGAATTAATTGAATACGTTAAAAAATATCGTTACATTTTTCATAGCAAATCTTTAACAGATAGTCTTAAATATGAACATCTTGTAATGATAATTAATGATTACACTTTGAGAGAAATACAGGATTTATTACCTAAAAAATAATTGCAATTAAATTGCAATTGTATTAAACAATATTTTTTTATTAAAATGAACCCAAAAGTTTTAGCCATATATACCAACGCACAAGTATTTCTTTCTATAGAAGAAATGCAAGAATTGGCGGGTTATATAGCTGAAAATATAGGGACAAAAAACACAAAGCCAAAATCAAAAAGTAAAAAATTAACTAACTGGACGGTTGAAAATACCGTTGAGAGATTAATGGCAAATCAATTTAAAAAATAAAACGACCCGTATAGCATCTGCTACATTAATAGTTTCTGACGGGACGGTTTTATACCGTTCCTAAAGAACAAAACAAAAACAAATGGAAATAACAAGTAACCGAAAACAAGATATACCAAACCTATATAGCAATTTGTTTGGCAATATTACCCCATCTGAAAGCAATGAAAATCAATTGCAACAAAATTGCAATGGTTCATCTGTTTTATATGCTGCTTATCCCTGTATTGTGGATGAAGCCTTTTCGCTTACGATGGATTGTTATCGTAAGTATATTTCTGAATATAACAATTGGGTTAAAAACGAAAATTTAGAAATAAATAAATGGAATGCTACCCAAGAAGATTATACTACAGGTTCTGTGTCGGCTGTTTTTAGTGAAATATTTTTAAGAAAATATAAAAACCTTGCACCGAAGCAATATAATTTGCAGGTACAAAATTTATTTGACGAAAAAAACATTAAAATATCCAAACGAAAAATACAGTTTGTAAAATATCAAACCGAACTACTTTTTTCTTCTTTTATATCGGCTTACAATTCGCAATTAATTCATGTAAACGCTCAATATATGCGTTTAAAAGTTGAAGTTAAACGTCCAGTAGCAAATATTAAAATTAACTCATGGTTTATTACTCAAATGAAAAGAAACGGCGTACAAGCCTTAAATATTTGTGGTAAAACAGTTCGTAATCATAGAGATAGATTAGTAGAAGCAGGAGTGCTAATAAATAAACAATTTAGAGGCACAACCCATGCCGTAGAATATCAAATTAACCCAGAAATTTTAAACGTTTTAGAGTTCAAAACTCAAAAATTAACTAGCCTTGAAAATCAACAACTTAACCTTTCGAAAGGGAAAGATTTACCTGATAATGATGTAAATACAAGAACATTTAAAAAAGAAATAAAGAGGACAGAAAACGAACAAGTCGATTTTCTTTTGAATAGGAGTTCGGGGAAACCCCTCACTATTGTTTATTTTGGTACAAGAACACCCGCACGCATAAAAAACAATGAAACTGGGGGCGGGGGCGACGAAAAAACAACCCATTCTACAGTGCTTTTAGCCACTCTGGATAACGAACAATCTTTAGCTGAAAAATTAAATCAAAATGAATTTATTAACTATAAAAGCATTGATATTAGAATGTTATACAACGAAGCGCATTCTGGAACGTTAAGCAATGAAGAATTTAGACAGATTGTAATTCAAGATTTTTTTAAGCAGGCAAATAAATTATGGTCCAATCATCAAAACGTTTATGTAGGTTCATGGAAACTGGCTATAAACCAGTATTTAAAACATAAATTTATGTTGCATAATGGCAATCCAATGCAAAAAGTTTATTTAATTGAAAAAGTGCAAGAGTTACGCTGGCGATTAGAATACGCAAGAAAATGGTTTATTAAGAATGAGCATATAAAAACATTATACCCTAATGATTATTTTGATCCCACAAGAAAAAAATCATTTGAAATTGGTTTTGAATATACACAAGAATTATATAAAAATTACATTGTAAAATTACAAAACCAAGGAGTTGCTAAGGCTAAACAAGAAGCAAAAGCAAAAAAACGCGCCTTAACCTATAAATTTAATGCAAAGGTTAAGCAGTTTTTTAAAGATAAAATTACATGGGAACAATTAGCAACATCGATAAAAGCTAATTATCCTAAAGAGTTTTACGACAATTTAACCACTTCAGTAAATAAATTAAGAAAACAAGAACAAGCAAAACAATCACAAGTAGAAGTACAAAAGAAAATACTACCAATTCAATTAGATTTTAACGAATACACGTGTTAATATGGCTTTTTTCGACAAAAATATATCTCGTATTAAAATGGTTATTTTAACCACAAATACCGAAAAAAATGTAGTCTGGTATTCTCCAGTAAAACATAACACAAAATCTACCGATTATATAATTAATAATATGTTACGTAGGTTTTCTGAAAACCTATTACGTAATGTAACAAACAAAATACAATTTTACGAAAAAGGTTTTTTAATTGCTGAAGTTACATTATAAATAATAATTGATTTATGAAAAGAACAATAATAGCTAATTCAGAGGGAGTTTCTTCATTAAATAACTTGTTAGAAATTATAGTAGAAAGTCAAAACTATAATTTAAGTATTGAACAAAAAGCAATTAAAAATATTGCGTTTCAAATTTCAGATAAAATATATAAACTAAAACATAAAATTTTTAAGTCAACAATTGCAACCGAGAAAAAATATAAAATAAACTTACAATATTATGAGTGTTGGGCATTGCATCACTTTATTGTGAATTTAATTTATTTAGAAGAAAATGAATATAGAAAACTTCAATTGCAAACAATATCAAATGAATTATATAAAATTTTAGTATCTGAAAATTAACAAAAATGGAAAAAATATTATTAAATGCGTTAAAAATTTATTTGTCTAAAAAAGGAAATAAAATACATAATTTAAAAATAAAAGAAGAGTATGCAAAAGCATATTTTAATGGATTAAAACAATGGGAAATTAGAAAAAATGATAGAGATTTTAAAGTTGGGGATATTATAGAATTTAATGTAATTGACAAAGATATTATTTATCGTAGAGAAATAATTTATTTATTAGAAGGAGGGCAATTTGGTATTGAAAAAGGATATTGCATTTTATCACTTTCAGGATATGAATATATTTTATAAATAATATGGAAATAAAACACCTAAAAAAAATGCGTTTCAACTACAAAAAAAAGTTGATGCAATTAAGAACTTTTGGAAGAGAAAACGGAATTAATGGACGAATAAAAGAAACCGAAGATTCAATAAAACTTTTAGATTCTGAAATAAAAAAGCTAACCAATAAAAACATAAAAAACGATGAACGCACAAACTAAAGCACTCGCTAACAAAGTGCGTTCAGCAACTTTTGAAGCATATAAAAGAGCAAAAAAAAGCAACCTAATAATAATTTATGCAACAAAAGGCATACTATACAAAGAGCAAAATGGTTTAAAAACAATTATAAAAAAACTATGAAACCACAACTAATTCCAGCGAAAAAAGCAATAAATCGGACTAACGTTTTTATCAATAAAAACTTTGTAATTAGGGTAATTGAAAACCCAAAAGAGTGTAAAAAGTCTGTCTTAACAACTGCAAACAAACTTTCAAACTTTATAAATGACGAAGAATTGAAAATAAAGCTATTTAACAAGGTTTTAGCATCGTCAAAAGACAAAGTAACCTTTTTAATAAGAAATCGTCTTAAAATCGATTTTTGCTCAAAATAACTTTTAAAACAAATAAAATGAAATTTAAAAACCGCTTTAAAATAATACTTAACATGCTATTTATTTGGGTGTTATGCTTTGCAATTTCAATAACAACACCCTTGCAATTAATTGATTTTATAATTAATGGAAAAAATAGAATTTGGAAATATTTTGAAAACATTATTTTCAAAACATTATTCATAAATGATGATTTAAGAAAGAATATTTAAACGAACTATATAAACTATAAATTATGATTGAAACAATTAAAAAGCCATTGCCTCACGCAGTTAGTAAAAAGGAATTAGTAATAATGTACATCAACCAAAAACCCGAAGCAAGAATATTAAAACAGATAAACGAAATATTGCTAGAAAAAGGTTTCTCAAAAGACATAAAACAAATTGAACATAATGAGTTTATGGAATATGTAAAAACTTACGGAACGCCAAAAGGATATTATCAAACAGATAATGATTAATTGCAATGAAATTGCAATAATACCCTGCAATACCTTGCAATACCCTTGCAATCTCACGAATACCTCTTAATACCCTCGCTTACTCTAAAGCGAGGTTTTTTTATGTCTAATATTTGCAATCAAGTTACACAATAACCAAAATGACTAAAGGTGAAATAAATCAAGCATCGAAAAGAACTATCAAAAATGGCGAACGGTTTAGCAATTTAATTGCTAAACCAAGAAACCAAA
This sequence comes from Flavobacterium facile, assembly GCF_036321945.1. Classification (NCBI taxonomy): domain Bacteria; kingdom Pseudomonadati; phylum Bacteroidota; class Flavobacteriia; order Flavobacteriales; family Flavobacteriaceae; genus Flavobacterium; species Flavobacterium facile. The sequence continues at coordinate 112,848 of NZ_JAZAYT010000028.1, read as the reverse complement.
AAAAACAACTAGAAAAAGGCGACACGTTCTATTCTGTTGAAATGATAAAGCAAATGACACTAACTTTTTATAAACAAGTGTCCCAGCTTTCACAAGTTCTTCAAGGCAAAACTTTAAAAACCACGTGCGACAATATTCATTTTTTCTTGTATAATCATATACAATATCAGGCGGATGGCGTTGTGCAAAATTTAAGAAGTCCAGCCAATGCTTGGTGGCATTCAAGGGAATCAGGAATAGACTGTAAAAGTTATTCAATTTTTGCAAGTTCAATCCTTACAAACTTGGGTTTAAAGCATTACATACGTCAGATAAAACAGCCAACGTTTAACCCGAAACAATTTACACACGTGTATGTAGTTGTTCCGATTAATCAATTAACTGGGAGTTTTGACAAAGGTCATTTGGTTATTGATGGAACTATAAAACAAACTAATGAACCAGTTTTCACAATAAAAAAAGATGTTTTTATGAGTAATAAGTTACCACATTTAGGGTTGAATTGTCCAGCTAAAAAAAGTACTACAAAAAAAAGTACTGGATTAAAAGGCAAGGCAAAAACAATAACAGCCAAAAAATTATGTAGTAGTGTCATTGTAAAAGATGGACTTAAAAAAGACGGAACATTAAAAAAAGGGTTCAAATACGCAAAAGGCGGAAAGATTGTTAAAGCAAAAACAAAAAAATAATTCACAATGATTATAGATGAAAACGAAATCGGTTTAGGCTATGGCTTAAACAAAGGTTTGAAAGTTGGAAAGTTTTTGAAAAAAAACGTAAGACTTAAAAATGTAAATCTTAAAAACGCTATTGCAGTTGGTTCAATTGCATCAACATTTATCCCAGGCGGTCAAGCAGTAGGTATTGCAACTAAATTAGCAAAAGTAGGTAAAGCGGGTAAACTAGCAAAAGGAGCAGTAAAATTAGCAAATACAAAAGTAGGCAAGTTTGTAATGAATAAAGCAAAACAAGGTCGAGCTTTAAATGCTAGAGAAGCAAATGTTGTTACTCAAATTGCAGTGGCTCAAGATGTAGATACTACAACTCCAAATGTAATGACACCCGATCAATTTAGTGAAGTTACTGCTGGTACTGGTGCGGTTCAAGCCGATGCACCTGTAAAAACTAATGTACAAAGTGTTCCAAACGAAGCACAATTAGAAACACTTTCAAACATTAAGGAAATTCCAGTTGATAATTTGAAAGAGGAAGCAGTAAATCAAATAACTGAAACCACTCCACCAACTGAAACAACAAAAAAAGATAATACTATGCTTTATGTTGGTATTGGTGCGGTTGCAGTTATTGGAATTGGTTTAGCGATGTCAAAAAACTCTAATCCAGCTCCAGTAGCTAAATAATAAAATTTCATTAACTGAAAAATTAAATAACAAAATGAAAAAAGAAGTAATACAAATTGGCTCGGGTGTTTTGGCTGGGGCTTTGTCAAGAGGTTTGACAGGAACAATGTTGGGAAAATCTTCTAATACAGTAAAAACAGCAGTTAGTGGTGTTTTGTGTGTAGGAATGGGATTTGCAGCAACAAAAGTAACAGGTACAGGAACTAAAGCCGATTTTTTAAGAGGTGCTGCACTTGGTGTTTCAATCGCACAAGGTTTTGAGGTTGTAAAAAGCATTTTCTCAAATGAAAAAATTGCATCAAAACTAAATTCAGAAACTGCATCAGGTAGATTTTTACAAAAAGCAACTGGACTTTCAGGTGCTGTAAACGGATTGAACGGTTATACTGACGTTGATGGAAACTATCACGAAGACGGATTAGGTGGGTACATTGACCCATACGGAAACTTAATCGAAGACGGATTAGGTGCATACGAAATCGAAGACGGTTTAGGTGCTTATGAAATTGAAGACGGATTGGGTGCTTACGAAATCGAAGACGGTTTAGCTGGTTTTGATGATGAAGACGGATTAGGTGCTTATGAAATCGAAGACGGTTTAGGCGTTTATGATGACGAAGACGGATTAGGCGGTTTTGAAGAACAAGAAGATTTATACTAAAAAAAACAAATTACAAATCCATAAAAAATAGGAAAAATGACAAGAGAATTTCAAAAAGCACAACAGGCTTTACAGGCTCAAAGAAAAACAGTTGTTAGAGATAAAAATCTGGCGGACTATGCTGACCAAGTTTATTATATTAATGCAAAAGTTGCTGGGGCTTCTAATACTATTAATTTAGTAGGTAGTAATACTAAAAAAGAAGTAGGTGTAACCAACCTTACAGGAAATTTTATTGCAATTGGAAAACAATTTCCAATTAGTGCAATTCGTGTAATGTTTTCAAAAAATGGAAATTCAGAAAAAGAAGCAAGTTATCAAGACGCTACTGGTTTACCAGCTGAATTGCAAAATGCTGAATTGAAATTAACGCAAGATAACAAAGTTATTTTTTCGTTACCAATGACGGTTTTACAAAACTTCAAAAATAGCGACTTTAAATTTTTAGGTACACTAGGTGTATTAAGAGATAAAATCCCTTTTGCTTTGACTATTGAAATGCCAGAGAACGTAGTATTACCAGCAGACAGACCAGCGTTTTTACGTGTGGAATTAATGGGTATTCAGCGTACAAACGTGTAAGCAAATATTAAAAAACAATAATATAAAAGCCGTTGCCTTAAATGGTAACGGCTTTTTTTCTTAAATCAAAAAAAATGAGTCAATTAAAACAAGTTCAGTTTAAACAAAAATTGGTATTTAGAGCAGGAAGTAATTCTATTGTTGAAAATTTCACTTTGCCAATTGGTTTTATTTCTCACGCCGTTGCTTATACAAACGATGTTGATAAAAAAAACGGTGTTATGTTATCATTAGCATTAAAAGATGATGAAAACCTAGAATTAGTACCATCAATAAATATTAGAAATTGGGAACAAAGAGCTGGGGGAACATACCTAGATAGTTTAAAACCGTTAGGATTTGATACCATGGGTAGAACATATAAACTTGAATGTTCACAAGGATCCAGAACTGTAAGCGGAATTGAAGTTGAAGTAGTTTTTTTCTATTCAAATTAATAAAATAAAAGCAAAATGTTAAGAACAGCAGTAATAAATACAGAGTACACAAAAAGTGGCGAAATACGTTTAAATAACATTACCGCATTAAAAGTTTTTAATGCTGGCGATACTATTGTGTTTGTTGCTGGGCTACCTGTATATCCTAACCAAAAGGAAATTATTGTTCCTGCTGATAATACAATATCAAACCTGGTTTTAGATGTTGAGTTTCAAAAGTTTTATTTAGAAAAAGAACCAACTAAAAAAGTAGTAAACGGTGTTGTAATTGAACAATATTTTGATTTTCAAGTTATTAATAAGGAGAAAGTGCCTTACAAAGACAAAATAGTAGTTATCTACAAACACATAATTTAATAATGGAGCAATTAGAAAAATTAATGGAAAAGTTGAATACCGATACTTTGTGTTCGGTTTCAATTTATGACAAAGTGCAAGGCGTTTATGTTTGTACAAATTTGTCGCATTTAAAAATACAAGAAGATTACGGATGTGCTGAGGATTATTTCGAGAGTATTTATTCTCAAGGACATACAAATTTGACTGTACAAGAACGAAGAAAAAACGGAAACTCAATTAAAAATATTGGTAGTCCGTTTGATGTTACTTTCGGAAATACTAACAACAAACAAGATGTTGAAACCAAACCCGAAAAGCAAGAAAAAGCAAAGAAAAAAAAAGATACACCTTTAAATGTTAATGAAATTATTGATTTAAAAATTGCATCGATTAGAGCAGTTGAACTTCAAAAAGAAAATGACGAACTAAAGGCTAAATTAAAAAAAAGCAAAAAAAAGCATAAAGTTCTTGAGCGTGAAAAATTAAATAGAGAGTTCACCGTTCAAAAAAGCGATTCTTTCAACAATATGCTTTTAGGAGCAATAAAACAAGCACCAACGATAATGGCTGGTTTAGGTATGAATGTTCCTAATGCAACCCCAATTAGTGGTTTAGGTGCGGTTTATGATGACGGCGATACAAGTGATTTTACAGATGTTAAAATTGAATTTTTAGAATTAATCAAAACGTTAGAAGACGACACCATAGAACTATTAAATACTATTTACAAAAAAGTAACCATAAATGACGATGATGGTGCGTTTTCAAACGAATTGGTAGAATTGCTACAAAAATATAATATGATAATTGTATAGAAATGGAGATACAAATAAAAATACCCGAAAACACAAATGCTTTTACAAAAGCAAAATTACAAGCACAATTAGAGGCACTGGCAACTTTAGACCAAGACACAATTACTAAACTAGTAAAATTGCGAAAATCTAAAAAAGCAGTTGAAATGCTAAAAGAAAATTGGGCTACAATTGAAATGATGATGATGTAGTAGTTAGAGTAGCTTGTTGGTTATCTCCATTCCCAGCAAGCGAAATAACTACAAAATACTGTATTGGTTTACTACAAATGTAATGCGTGTTAGTGGCAAAAAAGTTAAAATCTAGCAAAGATACTGTCTAAAAAAGTTAAAATACAAAAACAAGATTTTTCTTGTTCCAGGTTCTTTAAAAATATTAGACAAATTTAACTTCTACTAAAACTAACATTAAACGTATTACAGATGTGTAAAGGTTAGTGGCTGTTTATATTCAACTGAAAACCTAAATTAAATACTAACAGGAAATTTTCCTGTCAAGTTTTTTTTAACTATTAGATAAAATGAAATTACGCAAAAACTAACCTCTACCAATACCACAAAATATAACGATGAAAAAAGGATTAAGAAACCCAGCATTAATTACAGCCGTTGCATCAAGTCCGCAAGGGCAAAAAGCAATAAGTAGCGGTTTAGAAAACGCAAACGAAGCCGTGAGTACTTCTGTTTCAATTGTTAAAAGTGTTTTTGTATTAGGTGCTTTATTTGGAGTTGGAGTGTTTGCTTATAATAAAATTTTCAACGGATTTAAAAAATTACCCGAAGACAGAAAAATGAAAGCGACCATTTCTACTGCTATTGCAAAAAACAAAGCAACTGCTATTTTCAGAGCAATGTATGGAATTGGGAGTAATTTTTCTAAAGTATTAAAAATACTTAGCGGAACAAACGGCAACCGATTAAACGCTAACGATTTTGTTCGTATTTATAATCAGTTTGGCAAAAGAGCTGGAGCAACACCGCTTTCAAAAGGACAAAATATGATTGAATGGTTTACCGATTTCAATGAACGAGAATTACTGCAATTAAAAGCATTATTCCCAGACTTTTTTTAATTATGGAAACAAGAAAAATTATACCAATTACAATTATTGGTTTAGGAATAGGTTTTTTAGGCTATCAAATAATAAAATCGAGTAAACCAAATGTAACTTACTCTAACAACAATACTAATGCAAATGTTACATTATATGGCGAACCTTTTAATGCTAAACTAATTGCAAGAAAGCTAAAAGAAGCTATGTTGCCCGAAGAATATCTTGAAGGCACGTTAGAAGATGATATTTTGGAATTGCTTACAGGAATTACACAACCGCAATTTTATCAAGTTGTTGTAGCGTTTGGCAAACCAAAGTATAATTCTTATTTCGGAAGTCAAAAATTCGCTATAAATAATTATCCGTTACCTTATTGGTTGAAAAATGAATTAGGAGCAAATTCAGATGAATACAAAACATTAAAAACATTATTTCCTAAATATATAAAATAATTATGGCAACAATTTCAAAAAAACAGCCAATAAAAAAACCATTAACCAACGACGAAAAATTACTTTATGGTGGTGGTATAGTTTTGTTACTAGGTGGCGGTGCAATTTGGTACTTTAGAAATAAAAAAGAAAAAGAGCAAGAAGAAAGTACAGATTACGGTACTGTAAATACACAAGTTGAAGTATCCACTCCAGTAGTTCCAAAACCGCCAAAAAAACCAGTTTTAGCAACTCCAAACATTTCAAATGAAGTAATTCAAGTTCCAATAAGAACAAATGAAAATTTTGCTTATCCAATTGGTCAGCAAGTTATGGCAAACGGATATTATGGGACACAAACCTATGTTGCTAGAAAAAAAGCGGATGGATCATATTTTTCAAAAGGAGAAAAATATGTAAAATTTGAAAACGGTGATGCAATAGGTACAATTATTTGGGTTGGCAAAATGAGTAATGGAACATATAGATATGTTGTTAAACGTACTGGTAGTTTTGGGGTTGTTACATATTATTGGATTGCAGACACAAAGGTTATTAAGCCAATTAATAAAATATTACCAATAATAAACCCTAATGCTTCGCATTTAGATAGTAATAAACTATTAAAGCGTGGAGTGAAAGGCAATGAAGTGAAAGAACTACAACGTAGATTAAAAATTACAGCAGATGGGGATTTCGGTAAAAAAACAGAAACTGCATTATTGCATCAAAAAAAATTAAGTCAAATCCGCTTAAAAGATTGGAGATAATGAGTACAAATACAGGTTTATTAGTTGGTTTTGGTTTATTGGGTTTACTTTTTCTTGCTTCATTTGAAACTGAAGTAACTACAAAAGCAACTAAAAAAGCCAAACCAGCCAAACCTAAAAACCAACCAAAAAAAATAGTATTATAATGACATTTTTACTTACAAATAGCGTTTCTTTTTTAAAATGTTTTAAAAAATACGCAATAAATACACCTTTGCGTGTGGCTCACTTTTTGGCTCAATTAGATGAAGAAAGCGGTGGTTATACTCGCTTTGATGAAAATATGAATTATACAGCAGACCAATTAATTAAACTTTTTGGAAGTAGAATTTCACACGAGCAAGCACAAAAATACGGTAGGTCAAATTCTCTAAACGCAAATAAAGAAATGATTGCAAATATCATTTATGGAGGCGATTGGGGTAAAAAAAACCTAGGCAACACACAAACGGGCGATGGTTGGAAATTTAGAGGTCGTGGACTAATTCAAATTACAGGTAGAGCAAATTACCAAGCATATAAAAGTTATTCTGGAGTAGATGTAGTTTCAAATCCTAGTTTAGCATCAACACCAAGTATTGCAATTGATATTGCTGGATGGTACTGGACTGTAAGAACCAAGTTACACCCAACATCTCCAAACGGTTTAAACAAACTAGCCGATGATGATAAAATAAAAACAATTACCAAAATAATAAATGGCGGTCAGTTAAATATAGATAAGCGAATTGAAAATTTAGCAAAATACAAGAAAGCAGACACACTAACAATATTAAAAAAAAAAATCAAAGCGATTCGGAGCAAGTCAGTTTATAGGTCCAGTTATGATTATTGGGGCGGTTTATCTGCTATCAAAAACAAGCCTTTTCCATTTTAAAAAATAATTTATGCAATTACAAGATATACTAGCAATTTTAACCGCCTTATTTGGTTCAACTTCAATTTTTTCAATTTACTTATTATGGAAAACACGAAAATCAGAAATTAAAAAAGCAGAAGCTACAACATTAGATGCTATTGATTCAATTTATACAAAAATGACTTTAGCAACTGATAAAAAATTAGAAGAAATGCAGATTATAATCGATGGACACGTTAAAAAAATATCGGAACTAGAAAAGCAAGTAAAAGAATATTCAAAAAAATGCTCCAATTGTAAAATACATGAAAAAGCATATAATTAAACATTTAATCGAAGTTGTAGGGATTTATTACGGTGTGGATTTTTTACCAATAATCGATGTAACGACTCTTACAATTTTAAAAATAAAAAACAGATATGATTTATAAAAGAATTTTTATATGTATGAGAATAGTCGCTTTTTAAGTAGGTGTAAACGTTATTGGTTTGCCTGACTTTCACCAACATAAACACGCAATTTATAAAAATCAATTAGTAAAACGATGAAAAAATCAATCATATATTTATTACTTATTTCTACTTTTTTAGTTAGTTGTAAAACTTCTAAAAAAATGATTAGTACTGATACTATTGTATCAACAGAAACAAATAAAAAAGACAGTACAAAAACAGTTGTTGTTAACCAGGTAATAAACGACAAAGTTATTACTCCAGTAATACAAAGTAATACAGGGAAACGTGAGTTTGATAGTTTAGTAAATGCAAAAGTTGATGAAATTTTATTAAAGTTAAACACTTCTAAAAGTTCGGGCGATAATAGTTATCAATTGCTTTATAATAAACTAAAAAAACAACTCGAATTTTATTCAAAAATTGCACAAACAAAAAACGAAGACACTAAAACCAATAGTAGTAAGGCGAAAACAATTATAAGAATAAAAAAGATACCCGTATTGGTTGAAAAACCAAGGTCAAAGCTGGAAAAATTCGTGCTTTTAATGGGTTGTATTTTTATGATTTTTATTGTTTTCAAAATTTTCACATTCATTAGAAAAAAAGCAACACCATGGCAATTGTAAAAGACATATTTATAGGCACATTAATAGGCGGTTTAGCCTATGTGTTATTTCAAAAAAAAATGGATAATTGGAAATCGACTGTGAGTAAATTAAAAGCCTTTCCTACTGGTTTTCGTAATCTTAAAATTGAAAATTCTATAATCAAGTTTAATCTTGATATTAGTTTGCATAATCCAACAAATGACGATTTTAAGCCCGATGGTATTATTGCTGTTTTACAAAAAATCAACATTAAAGACAATGTAGGAAATAAGATAGCACAAATAAATGTTAACAGAAGTTACATTACTATTCCAGCAAAAAGCAACTATGTTTTAAAAGATTTAGTGGTAGAAATTCCAATAATGCCAAATCTTTTAAATTGGCAAAATTTAATTAAAATAAAATCGGCAAACGATATAAAAACCGAAGCAATTATTACGGTTTTAGGCAAAGAATATTTAATTACGAATTAGTATGTGCATCATTAACGAATTTAACAATTTAGACGGTAAAAAAGTTACTCGTTTACAACTTCAAAAACTTTTAGAAAAGGCAAAACTTCTAAAAGTTTTTGAAGTTTCTACTCGTTTGTCAAACGCATTGAAATTTAACAAAGAAAAAAGTTTCATTATTAGTATTGAAAACCCTATACAAACACCTGGATTAAATGCAGCAGACCAAAAACTTATTTTACCAAGTTTAGAATATATTTCAGAGCCTGATAGTGAAGGTTTAAATGGTGTTTCGCCCGATGATATTTATAGTTATATCACGGATTTAATTATTAATACCATTAAAAAAGTAGGGCATTTGCCTTGGCAAAAAAAATGGACTGGTGCTGGTTCTGGTGGCGGTGCTAAAAATTATGTTAGCAAAAAAGAATATACTGGAGCAAACTTTTTATTAAATTTTGATATAGAAATTGACGAAAATGGTAATGGTTATTTAGTGCCTAAAAGGTTTATCCAACCTTACTATTTAACATTTAATCAAATTAAAGATGCGAAAGCATCATTAAAAAAAGGAAGTAAAGCACATAGAGTAATTTATTACACTATGATTTTTGATTTTGATAACGGCTCATTAACATTTAAAACTTCTGACAAATCAAAGTTTGACGAATTTGTAAAGTCAAAACAGTTGACAAAAGATGATTTAAAGCGTTATTTAGCAAAAATCCCGGTGTTAAAGTATTACAATGTTTTTCTTGCTGATGATTGTATTGGATTAACATTTTCAGAAGAAAAACCAACTGAAAAAGTTGTTAATCCAATTGAAGAAGCACAAAAATTAATTGATGGCTACAAAGATGCACCTAAATATACTTTTGTAGGCGATAAAGCCTATTATCAACCATCAAATGACGTTGTAAATATGCCTAAAATTGATGCCTTTGAAAATGAAGCGTCATATTATTGTACCTATTTTCACGAAATAGTACACAGTACAGGTGCTAAAAAACGATTAAACCGTGATTTTTCAGGTACGTTTGGAAGTAAAAATTATGCTTATGAAGAATTGATTGCTGAATTAGGTGCAGTATTTATGTGTTCCGAAGCTGGAATTTTATTTCACACAGTAGAAAATTCTGCAAAGTATCTTTTTAGCTGGAATAAGCGATTAATTTCCGCATTAGAAGATGATAATCGTTTTTTCTTGAAAGCATCGGCACAATCAAAAAAAGCAGTAAATTATATTTTACAAAATGAAAATCCCGATCATACAGAAGAAACAAAAGTTGAAGAAGCTAAAACTGAAAAAGTAAAAATTAATCCAGGTGTTTCACTTAAAACTCCAGTTCGTAAAAGAAGTAAAGGAAATTCAAAAAATAATTCTCAATTAGAGCTATTTGCTGGTTTAGGCGCATCAAACAATAAAGATATTACAACAGATAAATTTTCTAAAATGACGGTATCGGAATTAAGAAAGTTTACACTTGACTATTACAACGAAAATTTAAAAGGTAAAAAAGTTGCAATTAAAAAGCATCTTAAAGAAGTTGTTTTTTTTAGAGGTGCTGGTAGAAAAATGTTACAACCTATGTATTCTGAAAAGGTAGCAGTTATTGAACATTTAGAAGATTTAATAAAAAATTCAACTTATAATAATTGGGGTAAACGTAAACAAACTGATAACCCAACAATTTTAGGCTACTTAAATTTCAAATCTAAAATAACAATAGATGGGATAAAAAGACACATAAGAATTTCTGTAATTTTAGATAATAACAGAAAAACATCGTTGAAAACTTTTGAAGTTGGTTATAATAAAAAAAGTGGAGATTTACCCAAGGTAGCCGTAGCGAGTCCTAAAGACGGGGATAAAAAACCACTTTCTAACAACAAAGATAACAAAAATAATACCAAAAAAACGGATTTATCTAAAAATGGATTAAATGCAGCTAAAAAAGTTATTGAAAAACCATCTGAAGTAAAGCCAGTTTCAACTGTAATAGATCTAAATAAAAATTCATTGGCTTATAAAATGGCTAACAAGTCAGAAAAAGTAGATTACTTTGATATTCAAGACGAAAATTTTAAGAAGTTTTTAGGACAAATTGAAGTAAAACCAAATGAAAGCGTTTTTATTTCATTAACTGGTGGAGAAGGTTCAATGAAAACACGAATGGCTTTTCAGTTTATGAATTGTTTTGCACAAAATTACAAAGTTGGACACGCAAGCATTGAAGAACATCCTGAAAGTGTGTTGTATTATGATAAAGCAAAAGAATACTTAAATACTAAGGCACTAAATAACATTCACAATCCTGAAGTAAAATCAATGACCGATTTACATAAATTAATCCAGGATAACGATGTAATTGTAATAGATAGTTTTACCAAAATGAAAGAGATTGAAAAATCTTTTGAAGTAGATAAAGATTTACGAAAAAAATATAATGGTAAACTATTTTTAGTCATTTTTCAACAAACCACAACCGGTGCAATGCGTGGCGGTAGCAAAAGTCAATTTGATGCAGATATTGTTTTGTTCACCGAAAAATACGAAGACTACACTAAAAACTATGTTTTTGCAACAAAAAACAGATACAATAAACAAACTGGATTGAAATATAATATTTTCAGTAAACAATTAATCGGGAACGTTCCAGCAGTTAAAAAATTATCATTCACAGTAAAATGAAATTAAAAGCAAAACATATAATTATTCCTGCCGTAGTAACCACTATAATATATTTAATTATGAAAAACACAAAAACAAAATTAGCAAAACTAACAACTTTAAATAAAATTCGTGGATGCGATGCGTTTGGTTGTGGAAATTTCGGTGCAAATCGTAGCGGACACAAACACCAAGGAATTGACATAGTAACTAATCCCGGTGAAACAATTTTTTCACCAATTGACGGTGAATTTAAAAGGATAGCCTATCCTTATGCAAATGATAAAAATTTTAAAGGAATGGTACTGGTAAATGATGAAATTGAAATTAAAATTTTCTACGTTACCCCTACTATCCCTGCTGGTTTAAAAATAAAAAAAGGGCAACCAATAGCCATAAGTCAAAATATTGCAAAAAAATACGGCGTTTCAATGGTAAATCATATTCATTTTGAAGTTAGAAACGGAAACGAACTAATAAATCCAACAAATTTATTTACATAATTTAGTAGTTTTGGTTAGTTGTTAAAAACGCTTTACAGAAATGTAAGGCGTTTTTTTGTTTCTCTTATTTGTTTTTCTATTTAAAAATACAATTTATTGATTTTTAATGTTTTGTTTTTGTATTAAGTATGAATAATCTTCTGGAAAAACTGCGTCAATATCTCTTAAATATTTTTCTAAAGCTGTCATTGTGTTATGTCCAGTAATAAGCATTAATTGGTTTTTAGCTTCGTTTGGCGTACGTGTTTTTACTAATTCTGCATAAACTTTAGTAATAAAAGTATGTCTAAAACTATATAATCCATAATCAGAACCAAGATTAAACTTTTCTTTTATTAAGGAAAAATCTTCACTATAAACATTTCTCCTGCTGGTTTCACTTACATTCCATTTTTCTCCAAAACTATTTTTTGAAAATAAATAGTTTTCTTCTTGTAATAATAATAAATCGGGTAATTCGTTTATTAAAATATCTGGAATTATCTTAATTTTTACAGGCTTATTTTTAGTTTTTAAGTATAATTTTTTGTTGACTATGTCAATATCTTTTATTCTTAATCTACAAACTTCAACAGGTCGCAAAAAATTATAACTAATAAATTTTATAAAAAGTAACAAAACAGGGTTTTCTATTTCAAGATATGAAAATATATTTTGTTCCTGTTCTAATGTGTATGATTTGTGTCTTTGAGGTTTAGTTTTTAGAATTTCTATTTTTGAAACTGGATTAAACAATATTATTTCATTACTTGCTAAAGTGGTAAAAAAAGAACTCAAACTCGCACGAGAATTGTTTCTATTCATTACGCTACTTTTTAATTGTACTTCGTTTAAATACGAATTTATTGCTTTTTTATTTATTTTATCAATTGTTTTTAAAGCAAAACCTTTGGTGTCAAGCCATTTTTTAAACTGCTTTACTCTACTGGAAAAATCTTTATAACTAACTTGTGAAAGGCTGTTTTTCTTTAAATTTAGAACAAATTCAAAGCAATAATTAATAGTATAGGTTTTATTTTCGTCCGAAAACTCGTCTTTGATGTATGGATTATACCCGTTTTCTAAAATTAATGAAACACTTTTTCTTAAAATAGTTATAGCTTCAGTTCTTACAGATTTTGTTTTTAACTCATTTACGCCAGCATAAACGGGTGCTTGTCTAACTAATAAATCACTTTTTGGGTCACGGAATGAATAATAAACATACCAACGCTTGCTTAAATCTCCATTAGCATTGTATATTTTTGGTGCTGAATATTTTTTTTTCATATATAAAAACGTATTCGTTTCCGTATTTTTTTTTATGCTTTTTATGATTTTTGACATTGCAATTATTTAAAATATGTTTGCAAAGCCTTTGTTTTATTCGACTTTTTGAGATTAACTACTTTTGAATTATAAAGATAGTTGGGCGGTTGTGTAAATCGACCTTTTGTTTTTTCCAGTCGTTTACCGTTTTTGTTTTGATGAATTCTGTTGGCAAAGTAATGTCACACGCCACACATAAATTCGTTTGGGGATGAAGCGTTCCTAAAATATCTTCTAAAAACTTATTATTTCTATAGGGTGTTTCCATGAAAATTTGTGCTTGATTTTTCTCCTGCGACCATTTTTCTAAGTTTCGCAACGCACTTTTCTTTTCGTTTTTGTCTATTGGTAAATAGCCTGTAAATGCAAAACTTTGGCCGTTCATGCCACTCGCCATTAAGGCTAGTAAAATTGAACTCGGCCCCACTAATGGCACTACTTGAATTCCTTTTTCATGTGCTAATTTCACAATCACAGCACCTGGATCTGCAATTCCTGGACAACCCGCTTCACTCATTAAACCTACATTTATTCCATTTAATAAAGGTTTAATCATTTCGTAATGTTCGCTAACTTCTGTATGTTTATTTAATAAAGATAGTTGTAAACTAGGTTGAGATTTTTCAGGTAAAATCGCTTTAATGGCTTTTCGAGCTGTTTTTTCGTTCTCTACAATGTAATGATCTATCAATTCTACACATCTTTTGATGGTTTGAGGTAACACATCATCAGGATTTACAGTTACTTCACCCGGATTAGATAAAGTACAAGGTATTAAATATAATTTACCAAGTTTTGAATTAATTGACATATAAATTGATTTTGAATTGCAAAAATACAAAAATAAAGAGATTATATGATTTATTTTGGATTGGGTATATTGGATATTTTATGGATATCATAGGGACAGGTCGCGACCTGTCCGTACGAGGGGTGATTTTTTTGGGATTTGGGATAGTTTGATATGGGGACAGGTCGCGACCTGTCCGTACGAGGGGGATTTTTTCGGGATTAGGGATAATTTGATATGGGGACAGGTCGCGACCTGTCCGTACGAGGGGGGATTTTTTTTGGATTTGGGATAGTTTGATATGGGGACAGGTCGCGACCTGTCCGTACGAGGGGGGAATTTTTTGGGATTTGGGATAGTTTGATATGGGGACAGGTCGCGACCTGTCCGTACGAGGGGGATTTTTTTGGGATTTGGGATAGTTTGATATGGGGACAGGTCGCGACCTGTCCGTACGAGGGGGAATTTTTTGGGATTAGGGATAATTTGATATGGGGACAGGTCGCGACCTGTCCGTACGAGGGGGGATTTTTTTTGGATTTGGGATAATTTGATATGGGGACAGGTCGCGACCTGTCCGTACGATTTGATAAATTGGAATATTTTGTTATTTTTGATTTGTTAAAGCCATTAAAATAGTATTTGCCATGAAAAATCGAAAAAGAAATCGAATGAAGGGATTCGATTATTCTAGTAATAAATTGTATTTTATTACGAATTGTGTGAAGGATAATTTGTGTTGTTTTGGGAATGTGATTTGTAAACCTTTTGATGATATTGATGATATTGATGTTTTTGATGAAGAATTGAGGACAGGTCGCGACCTGTCCGTACGGTATTTGATGGAATTAAATTCATTTGGTGAAATTGTTAAAAATCAAATTGAATGGTTAATGATTCAATATCCTTATGTGGAAATTCATAATTATGTTATCATGCCTAATCATTTTCATTTGATTCTTGCAATTGATAGTTCGCTAATGGATTTGAATTTGATAAAAATTAAGTCATTGTCAAGTTTGATGGGAGCTTTGAAAACAACTACGTCTAAACAAATTCGCGAATCAGGTTTTGAGGATTTTAGCTGGCATCGCTCTTTTCATGATCATATAATAAGAAATGAAAAAGCATATCATTCGATTTCTAACTATATAGATATGAATCCGCAAAAATGGTTTCAAGATAGGATTAAGAATTGTGAATATACAAAAAGCTAACTGTTTGTGATTTGCTTTTTTGTTTAACAGTCAACATTGCTAGAATTATTTAAGTGTTTGTTGTGTAATTGTAGAAATTATTTTGAAGAAATTTTGTTGTTTTACTGATGCAAAATAAATTCCTTTTCTTAAAAAGAAAGGGACTGGTTTAGGATTTTGTTATTTTTTCTGCAATCACTTCGCAAACTTCGTCTAACAATTTGTAAACGTGTTCAAAGCCGTGCATGTCGCCATAATACGGATCTGGAACTTCTAAGTTTTTATCGGGATGTAATTCGTTTAAAATTACTTTTACTTTCTGTTTGGCTTCTTCATTTGGCGCTATTGCCAAAACATTTTTGTAATTAGAAGTATCCATAACATAAATATAGTCAAATGTCTCAAAATCGGAAGTGCTAATTTGTCTGCATTTTTGTTGACTTATATCTACGCCAAATTTCTTAGCAGTTACCACAGAACGTTTGTCTGGAGCTGTACCTACATGGTAATTTGCTGTTCCAGCACTATCAACTATGTAATTATTTGGAAGTTTAGCTTGTAAAATGCCTTCAGCTAATGGCGATCGACAAATATTGCCTAAACAAACCATTAATACTTTAACAGACATGTTTAAATACTTAGCTTTTTGTTAATGTCTTCTACAAACTTTTTAAATTGTTTGTCTGTAGCTACCAAGTTATCAACTGTTTTAACAGCATGTAAAACCGTTGCGTGATCTCTATCTCCAATTTGAGAACCAATATTAGCTAAAGATGCTTTTGTGAATTTCTTAGAAAAATACATGGCTAATTGACGCGCTTGTACAATATGACGCTTTCTCGTTTTCGATTTCAAAGTTTCAGTGTCTAATTGGAAATAATCTGAAACCACTTTTTGAATGTAATCGATAGAAATTTCGCGTTTGATATTTTTTACAAACTTTTCTACAACTTGTTTGGCTAATTCTAAATTTACTTCACGTTTGTTGAAAGAAGATTGTGCAATTAATGAAATAATAGCCCCTTCTAATTCTCTAACATTCGATTTAATATGTTTGGCAACGTATTCTAAAATTTCATCAGGCATTTCCACGCCATCTCTGTACAAAATATTTCTTAAGATAGAAATTCTTGTTTCATAATCTGGTTGGTGTAATTCTGCAGATAATCCCCATTTGAAACGAGATAATAAGCGTTGCTCAATATCTTGCATGTCCACTGGTGCTTTATCTGAAGTTAATATAACTTGCTTTCCGTTTTGGTGTAAGTAGTTGAAAATGTGGAAAAACACATCTTGTGTACCTGCTTTACCAGACAAAAATTGCACATCGTCAATAATTAATACATCAATTAATTGATAGAAGTGAATGAAATCATTTCTAGTATTTTTCTTTACCGATTCGATATATTGTTGTGTGAAAATTTCAGCAGAAATATATAAAACAGTTTTTTCAGGATATTTATCTTTAATTTCTACACCAATTGCGTGGGCCAAATGCGTTTTACCTAATCCAACACCACCAAAAATTAATAAGGGGTTAAAAGAGGTTCCACCTGGCTTATTTGCAACGGCCATACCAGCGCTTCTTGACAATCTGTTAGAATCACCTTCTAGGAAATTATCAAAACTATAATTGGCATTTAGTTGCGATTCAATTTTAACATTTCTGATACCAGGAATAATAAACGGATTTTTTAATTCTGGATTTTTGTTAACAACTGGTACATCAATTTCTTGCGTTTTAACTGAACTACGGTGTGTACTTGGAATTTGCTCTGTAAATGGAAGTTTATTACCATAAGTGTTTTCCATTTTAATTTTATACACTAGCTTTGCTTGGTTTCCAAGTTCTTTAGTTAAAGCTGTTTTTAAAATTATAACATAGTGCTCTTCTAGCCACTCGTAGAAAAATTTACTTGGGACTTGAATGTGTAAAGCATTGTCTTCTGATAGGCTAATTGCCACAATCGGTTCAAACCAAGTTTTGTAGGCTTGTTCCTGAATGTTGTCCTTTATAAAAGACAGACAATTATTCCAAACAGATTTTGCTGCTTTAGTCATAGTTTATAATTTTTTTATAGTTTTTTGTAGTCTAATTCAGAATAAAAACTGATCAATTTTTATGTTGATAAGTGTTTCATATTAGGAAGGCAAATATGTGAACAATTTTCTGTAAAAAAAAATGAATTGCTATTGTAATTTAAAAATTAATGTTGTAAACAGAATTAAGAGTTGTTTAATAATTTTTTAACATAAAATTTTAGGATTTTAAATATAAAAAAAGTAGAATGAGAGAATACGAATTTAGTGTACGAGTTAGGTATGCAGAAACAGATCAAATGGGCGTGGTGTACCACGGTAATTACGCTCAGTACTTTGAAATGGGTAGAGTAGAGTGGCTGAGAAATTTAGGAATTTCTTATAAATGGATGGAAGAAAACGGGGTGATGCTTCCCGTAGTTTCTTTGCAAATGAACTATAAAAAACCGGCTCGTTATGACGATTTATTACGCGTAAAAACGATCTTAAAAAGTCAGACTTCTGTTAAGATAGAATTTGATTATGAGATTTATAATGAGCAAAATGACTTGTTAACAACTGGTTATTCTATGTTAGTTTTTGTGGATATGAAAACAGGTCGACCGATAGTTCCTCCATCGTATGTAACTGAAAAAATAAGTCAATTAGTTTAGCATGGATTTAACCGAATTTGACCGTTTATTCGATAAGGAAAATTACAAAAGACATCCCTAGGAAATTTCTAGACGAGATGTGTTATTTAAATTGTTGCATTCATCAAAAATTAAATTTCCAGTAAAACGAATTGTGGATATCGGCGGTGGTGACGGTTTTATCATTAACGAAATTTACAAACAAAATTTAGCAGAGGAATATTTTACGATTGATACGGCTTATTCTCCAGAAATTACTTCGCAGCTAAAAGTGAATTACGGTGAAAATCCAATTCAGTATGTGTAAAACTTAACGGATTATTTCGCTAATTATCCTTCAGAAGAAAATGTGTTGTTTTTATGTATTGATGTTTTAGAACATTTAGAAAAGGAAGATGAAATTTTAAAGCATCTAACTCAAAAAAACAATCAATTCTTATTTGCGGTTCCTGCTTTTCAATCTGTTTTTTCTAATCATGATTGTATTGCTCGGACATTACAGAAGATATAATTTAAAGCAATTGGAACGTGTTTTGAATCAACATGATTTCCAAATTCAAGATAAAGGTTATTGTTTTACGTCGTTATTATTGGTAAGATGGTTGGAAAGTATTTTTAATGCAAACAAAAAAGAAACTGTAACCAATTGGACAGGTAGTGCATTCAAATCAAAGATAATTACTTTGGTTTTACAGCTTGATTTCACACTTGCACAAGTCTTTCAGAAATTCGGAATTCGGATTTACGGATTATCGTGTTATTGTATTTGTAAGAAGTAATACTAGTTTTTGTCACAATGAGCGGAGTCGAAGTGGTTTGTATATCTTCGACTCCGCTCAGATTGACATCGTGTTTTAATTAGGCGTTAATTTTCTATTTCTTCAATTTCAATTTCAAATAAAGTAGAGAAAATGTCAAATATTTGTTTGGCATTTTTTTTTCGAGTAGCAATTTCAATTTCGCAGTTTAATTCCATTTTCTGATTGACGATATCAAGATTTTTCTCTTTTATAATTCGCATGACTTTATTCATGTTTTTATAATCAAAAGTAATTTTGAAGTGTTTGTCAATGGTTTTTTCAACTATTGTAGCTTCCTCTAAAGTAAGTTGTGCGGTAGTTTTGTAAGCGGAAATTAAGCCGCCAACACCCAGTTTTACGCCACCAAAATATCTCACCACTACTATTAAAACATTCGTAATTTCAAAAGATTGAATTTGTCCATATATAGGCATTCCAGCAGAATTACTAGGTTCACCATCGTCATTGGCTCTGAACTTAAATGTTTCCGTACCAATTTGATACGCATAACACCAATGGCGTGCGGAAAAGTGGTCTTTTTTTAAATTTTCTATGTGAGTTTTTACTTCATTTTCTGAAGTAATTGGATAAGCGTAACCTATAAATTTGCTGTTTTTTTCTTTAAATAAAATATTTTCTACAGCGTTTTCAATGGTATTATAAGTGTCTTTAATTTCGGAATCTTGCAATTTTATAATATTTTTTTATCAAATAAATTGGTTACATCATCTTGTCCCACAATTATTTGCCAAGTGTTTATGCCTAATCCTTTTGCCACTTCAATATGTTCTAATGTGTCGTCAACAAAAAGCGTTTTGTTTGGTTTTAGATTGTTCTGTTTTAAAATTAAATTAAACACGGCTTCGTCTGGTTTTCTGACTTTCATTTCGAAAGAAAAATAGATTTTATTAAAATGCGCATAAAATTCTCTGGCAAAAGTTAAGCCAACTCTATGCTCAAATTTATCTATATGTGTTTGATTGGTATTGCTTAATAAGAATAATTTGTATTTGTTTTGAAGTTTTTCTAAAAATTCCAATCTCTCCAATGGAAAATCTACAATTACAGCATTCCAAGCTTCTCTAATATCTTCAAAATTTTCATTTGGAATGTATTTTTGTATGGCAAGCATAAATTCGTATTCGTCTATTTTACCCGTTTCAAATAATATTGATTTGGTTTTTAACTCTTCATTCCAATCGTTTAAACCTAATTTTTTAAACGCATCAACACTTGCTTGATGATTCAAGTTTAAAAATACATCTCCTAAATCAAAAATAATAGCTTCAATCATAATTTGTATATATTTTTAATTGGTTATTTTTGATTTTAACTTTTAGATTCGAATTAAAATTAAAATCGGGTTTTTTTATACCTTCAATACTTTTGTTTTCAGAAATAAAAACTCGGGCTTCATCCCATAAATCACTATCTATAAATTGCTGTAAAGTGATTGCACCACCTTCAATAATTACAGATTGAATATTTTTCTTGTATAAAGATGTTAAAATATTCGAAATTAAAAGGGTATCAAATATAGTAAATTCGTAAATACAATTTTTCGAATTTACACAATTTTCTTCTTCTGTAAAAATTATTGTAGGATTATTTTTGTTTTTTACGTTAAAATCAGCTGGAATTTTATTGGTTCTGTCTAAAACGATTCGAGTTGGATGCGAACCAAACCAATCTCTAGCGTCTAAATTAGGATTGTCATTTATAACCGTATTCGTACCGACTAAAATAGCTTGTTCCTCGGTACGATATTTATGGACTAATTGTCGAGAATATTGATTTGAAATGGCAATCGAAGTCTTAGAATTATTAACCAAAGGCGCAATAAATCCATCAGCTGTTTCTGCCCATTTCAAAATGATATACGGTCTTTTTTTGTTGTGAAAAGTAAAAAAGCGTTTGTTGATTTCTAAACATTCTTTTTCTAAAACATTCAAAGTGACTTTACAACCTGCATTGGTTAATTTTTCAATGCCTTTTCCAGCGACTTCCGAATAACTATCGATGCAACCAATTACCACTTTCGGAATTTTATGTTCGATGATTAAATTCGCACACGGCGGTGTTTTTCCAAAATGACTACACGGTTCTAAATTCACATAAATGGTGCTTTCGGAAAGTAATTCTTTGTTTTTTACTGAATTTATAGCGTTCACTTCTGCATGAGGTTCGCCTGCTTTTTTGTGCCAACCTTCACCAATAATTTTTCCGTTGTGTACAATCACACTTCCTACTAACGGATTCGGATATGTAGTTCCCAAACCATTTTTAGCCAATTGCAAACAGCGTTTCATGTAAATTTCATGCTTGATCATCTTACAAATTTAGTACTTTTACATTTTATATTTGCAAATGAATTATACAATACGAAAAATCGAACCTAAAGATAACCTGAAAATCGCTTCCGTTATCCGAAATATTTTTGAAGAATTAGATGCGCCTAAAGTCGGAACCGCTTATGCCGATCCACATTTAAACACCTTGTTTGAAGTGTATCAAGCCGAAAATGAAATTTATTTTGTTGTAGAGACAAGTCGCGACTTGTCCGTACAACAAAATCAGGAGTCAATTATTTTAGGTGGTTGTGGTATCGGAAATTTAATGGATGCCGAATTTAAAATATGCGAATTACAAAAAATGTATTTGGCAAAAGAAGCCAGAGGTAAAGGAATTGCTCAAGAACTAATGCAGAAATGTTTAGAATTTGCGCAACAAGCAGGCTACGATAAATGTTATATTGAAACGTTGCCTTTTATGAAAGATGCACAAAAATTATATGTAAAATCGGGATTTACTTATATTGATGGTTCAATGGGTTCTACTGGACACAATGCTTGCGATGTGTTTATGATTAAAGATTTGTAAGAATATGAAAAAATTAGCTTTGTTTTTTATGGTGCTTTTTAGCTCTATTTTGTTTTCACAAAAAAATAAAAAAGAATATGATTACATAAAGGATTATTATCAATTGGTGTATGAAGCGCAATATAATTATGAAATTGGGAATGATACTTTAGCTTATAGCTTATTGAAAAAAGCTGAAAGTAATTGCCCGCTTTTAAATCAAGAAAATATTAGGGAAGTTAATATTTTAGCACAACTCTCGATGAAGTTAAATAAAGAAAAAGAGACTTTTAAATACATCGAGTTATTGTTAAAAAAATATGGTTACAGTTTTTTTTATTTTGAAGGTGATTCTATATATGATAGCTTGAAAAACAAATCAAGATGGAAAAAGTTAAAGAAAAACTCAAAAAAAATATTTGAGAAGTACAAAACAACTGTAAATTTTGAATTAAGAAATGAAATTAAGTTAATCACTGCGAAAGACCAAGAAGTTAGATTAAGAGGAATTATAGACTGGAAAGAAGTGGATAGTATTGATAGAATTCATGAAGATAGGTTAAAAGTTATCATTAAAGAATTTGGTTATCCCGATGATAATTTAATTGGAAGTTTTGCAATAGGTTCGTTTGATGAAATTCCTCCACATATTAGCACATTAATAATGCATATTAAAGATATTGACTATTGGAAACCCATTTTTTTAGATCTGATAAGAAGAGGAAAAGCGCCAGCAAATATCTATGGAAATTTAGTAGATAGTTTACAAAGACAAACTGGAATGTTTTATTATGGAATTTATCAAAATATTACACCTGAAAGAATTATAGATTTCGATAAAATTGATGAAAGAAGAATTGCTGTAGGTTTATCAACTTGGGATTTGCAGAAAAAAATGTATGATATATTAATGAAAGAATGGGAAAATGCAAATTAAAAACCTAAAATCACATTTTTTCTCTGAATTACAAACCATTCATGAGGCTTCAGAAATAGAAAGTTTCTTTTTTATTTTGACGGAATATTTGCATCATTTAAAACGCATTGATATTTCATTAAACCCTGATTTTGAAGTTTCTGAAACAGATTTAGAAAAATGGAACACCATAATTTCAGAATTAAAAACGGAGAAACCCATTCAATATATTACTAGTGAAGCTTGGTTTTATGGCTTTCGATTTGAAGTGAATGAAAACACGTTAATTCCACGACCAGAAACAGAAGAATTGGTGGAATGGATAGTTGAAAGTACGAAGCTGGAAGCTGGAAGCAAGAAGTTAAATATTCTTGATATTGGAACAGGTTCGGGTTGTATTCCGATTTCACTTAAAAAAGAAATTCCGAATGCGATTGTTTCAGCAATTGATGTTTCGGAAAAAGCATTAGAAATGGCGCGTAAAAACGCTGTTGATAATAAAGTGAAAGTCAACTTTATTTTGCAAGATATTTTAGAGTCCAAATTTCTTATTGAGAAATATGATATCATTGTTTCCAATCCGCCTTATGTTCGGAATTTAGAAAAACAAGAAATTAAAAAGAATGTGTTAGATTATGAACCGCATTTGGCTTTGTTTGTGGAAGATACAGATGCGTTACTATTCTACAGAAAAATAGCAGAACTAGCTTTAACAGGTTTAAGTCCAAACGGAAAATTATTCTTTGAAATCAATCAATATTTAGGAAAAGAAACTGTTGCATTGTTAGAAAACTTAGGTTTCAAGAATATCGAATTGCGTAAAGATTTTGTGGGTAATGATAGAATGATTTGTTGTGCTTTGTAATTTCAACATTCAACATTGATTATTCGTTGTTCCAAATTATAATCCATCACGTTTGATAGAATATTCGATGTATTTTTCATCAAATTCTAATTCCAAAGCAAGTCGAAGTAAAGCTGAATAGGAAAACCAAAATTTATTTTTGATTCTTTCGTTTACAAATTCCTCGCCAAATTCTTCTTTGTAGGAGTTAATTTCAGATTCCTCCAATTCTTCTGAATCTATTTCTAAAAGACTTTCTTTATGTTTAACTATTAAATTTTCTAAAGTAGTCTTAGTTTCAATTCCAAAATCAAATAATTCTTGTAATTCCTCAGTATAATCTGTTTCGAAAAAGTCATTTTGTTTCGGTAAGGTTTGCGATAGAACGGTATAAATATCGTTTTGATTTAATTTTTCCAAAATTTAAATATTTTTAATGATGATTAACGAATTTTGAAGTTTACTCATAACGCAACGCCTCAACAGGATCCAATTTCGAAGCTTTTATCGCTGGATATAATCCTGAAATAATCGTTACCACAAAAGTAGTGGCAAAAGCAATCATAATGGCCACCCAAGGTATTACAAATTCAAAACCTGCTAATGATGCAATTAAGGAACCAAGTAATAAACCTAAAATAATTCCAATAATTCCACCCATTTGGCTGATGATAAAGGTTTCGGTAAAAAACTGCCAAGCAATTGTGCCACTTTTTGCTCCAAGTGCTTTTCTAATTCCGATTTCTCGTGTTCTTTCTGAAACGGAAACTAACATAATATTCATTAAAGCAATTGTGGATCCGAAAATGGTAATCGCACCAATTGCAATAGCTGCAATGTTTATTACGGCGATATTTTCTCCTAGTTTCTGAATTAAATCGTCACTACGCTTAATTCCGAAATTGTCTTTTTCTACCGGATTTAATTTTCTAACACGGCGCATCGCTAAAATGGCATTATCTACACCTTCGTCTAATAATTGTTTGTTACTGATTTTAACATCAATGTCATAATTAATATTTGGTTGAGAAAATATAGAACGCGCAATTTGAATTGGAATAATTACTCGTAAATCTTGATTATTTCCGAATGTTGCTCCTTTTTCTTTCAATAAACCAATCACTTTAAATTTTGCACCACGAACAGATATCGTTTTGTCAATTGGATTCACTCCTTCAAATAAACCATCTTTAAAATTGGCACCAACAATACAAACATAATTGTTGTTATCTACATCAAAAGAATTAAAATTTCTACCCGATTCTAATTCGAAACCATTATTTGGAATAAAATTTTCATCAGCACCCAAAATGGTAATTTCTGGATCCGTTTTTTTATTGTCGAATTTCACTTCAGCATTTGCAGAAGCAGTAAAAGATAGAGAAGTAGAAGTAAAAGGGAATTCAAATTTGTCTTTAAAACCTTTGGCTTGCGGGTAACTAATAATCGGATTTACTTTTTGTTCACCATCATTTTGGTTAATTTGTTCCGAAAAATCATATTGACTTATCGAAAAAGTATTCGCTCCCATAGAAGCGAAATTTCCAAATAAATTATTTTCTAAGGCTTTGGTTAAGGTTAAAATACCTACCAAAAAAGTAATTCCAATAACAATAATAAATACTGTTAAAAACGTACGTAATGCCTGACTTCTAATAGAGTCGATAGCAATTTTTGTATTTTCTTTAAATAATCCAACCATGACTATTTGTAGTTCATTTTGTCTTTTTGTTACAAAAAATTTTAAAGAACCAAGTAAAAAGTAAAAAGGTAAAAGTTTTGGTTTGTAATTTTATAGAAATTGCTTTTTGTTCCCACTTTTTACTTGTTTCTTTTTACTTGTTTCTTTTTACTTTTTCCTTGGCTCTTTTTCTTTATGTCATTTAAAAGTAAGATATTTGCACCGATTACAAATTATATTACACAAAGTACACTTTACAATCCTAACAAAATGGCTCAAAAACCAAGTATTCCTAAAGGAACTCGCGATTTTTCTTCTACAGAAGTAGCAAAAAGAAACTACATTTTTTCTATTATAAAATCTAATTTTGAACAGTTTGGTTTTCAACCTATTGAAACCCCTTCTTTTGAGAATTCAGATACTTTAATGGGAAAATATGGCGAAGAAGGTGATCGATTGATTTTTAAGATATTAGATAGTGGAGATTATTTTAAAATTTCAAAAGTATTTGAAATTGAACAAATAAATAAAGCTATAGATACTTTTTTTTGTGATGAAGTTATTTCAGATGCATTTGATAATAAATTAGTTAGTTCATTTGATTCATATGATATTGTGAAATGTCAAAATTTCATTCAGAATAGATTATCGACTTTAAAAGATACAGAATCACATTCTTGTTTTTTAATTTTAAATAAATATTCAAAAGAAGTATTAGATGTATTGATTGAAGTTATTAAAAGTAAATATTTCATTCAATATGTTGATGAAAATCTTAAAGAGTTAAATATTAGAAAAAACAAAGAAAGATTGTTATCAAAAATAATTTCTAAAAATTTGACATCTGCTATCTCAGAAAAAGCCTTGCGTTACGACTTAACCGTTCCATTTGCGCGTTATGTCGTGCAACACCAAAATGAATTAGAATTTCCATTTAAGCGTTACCAAATTCAACCGGTTTGGCGTGCAGACAGACCACAAAAAGGACGTTTTAGAGAGTTTTTTCAATGTGATGCCGATGTCGTAGGAAGTAATTCGCTTTGGCAAGAAGTAGAATTCGTACAATTATACGATACGATTTTTACTGCTTTAGGTTTGAAAGGCGTAAATATAAAAATTAACAACCGTAAAATATTATCTGGAATTGCAGAAGTGATTGGTGCTTCAGATAAATTAATTGATTTTACAGTTGCCTTAGATAAATTAGATAAAATTGGTGAAGACGGTGTGAAGAAAGAAATGCTTGAAAAAGGTATTTCGGAATCGGCAATTGAAAAAGTGCAACCACTTTTCAACTTCACAGGAACAATCAACGAAAAAATTGAAAAATTAGCGACACTTTTAGCGGCTTCAACAGAAGGAACTAAAGGTGTGGAAGAATTAAAATTCATCTGTAATGCGATTCACGAATTAGGTTTACAATCGGCAAATTTAGATTTAGATGTAACGTTAGCACGTGGTTTAAATTATTATACTGGTGCGATTTATGAAGTGGGTGCGCCAAAAGGTGTAGCGATGGGTTCTATTGGTGGCGGTGGTCGTTATGACGATTTAACTGGTATTTTCGGATTGAAAAACATGAGTGGTGTGGGAATTTCTTTCGGATTAGATAGAATTTACTTGGTTTTGGAAGAACTTGGTTTGTTTCCAGAAACAGTTTCAACTACATCAAAAGCAGTATTCATCAATTTTGGAGAATCAGAAACGTTATTTTCATTAAAAGCCATTTCGCACTTAAGACAAAACGGAGTTAAAGTGGAAATGTATCCTGATAAAGCAAAAATGGACAAACAGTTTAAATTTGCTGAGAAAAAAGGAATTCAATTCGCCGTTTTAGTGGGTGAAGAAGAAATCAAACAAAACCAGTTTAAAGTCAAAGATTTAGTTTCTGGAGAACAAGTAACGGTTTCGTTAGACCAATTAGTAGAAAAATTAAAATAAGATATAACGCAAAGATTCACAGAGAATAAACACAAAGATTCACAAAATTATTTTTTTGAATTTTGCGTAGCTCTGCGAATTCTTTGCGAAACTCTGTGTAACAATCATGAAAAAATACTTTCAAGAATTCAAATACAACTTCAATTTAGCTTTGCCTGTGATTTTAGGTATGGTTGGACATACTTTAGTTGGAGTAGTAGATAATATTTTCGTAGGACAATTAGGTTCAACAGAATTAGCAGCGGTTTCTTTAGGAAATAGTTTCATATTTATTGGTATGTCTATTGGAATTGGATTTTCAACTGCCATAACGCCGATTATTGCCGAATTTGACAGCACGAAAGACAGAGAAGGCGGAAGAAGCGCTTTTCAAAACGGATTAATTTTGTGTACCATTTTAGGTTTTGGATTGTTCTTTTTGTTGTTTTTTGCGAAACCTTTATTGTCGTACATGAACCAACCTGCTGATGTGGTAAAGTTAGCGAAACCCTTTTTAGATATTGTTGGTTTTTCATTGGTTCCACTTGTGATATTTCAAGCTTACAAGCAATTTGCAGACGGAATGAGTGAAACGAAATATTCTATGTATGCTACAATTTACGGGAATATTATCAATGTAGTAATTAATGCTTTATTGGTTTTTGGATTGTTCATGTTTCCAAAAATGGGCATTGTAGGTTCCGCTATTGGAACGTTAGTAGCTCGTGTTTTTATGGTAATTTATATGCACTATATTTTATCTAAAAACGAAAAATTTAAATCCTTTTTCAAGGATTTTGGATGGCAATCTTTTCAAAAAAGTATGTCGGATAAAATCATTAAGTTAGGAATTCCTTCTTCTATGCAAATGTTTTTTGAAGTAGCGTTATTCACCGGAGCCATTTGGTTGTGTGGAATGATTGGGACTACGAGTCAAGCGGCTAATCAAATTGCCTTAAGTTTGGCTTCGTTGACGTTCATGTTTGCCATGGGATTAAGCGTAACAGCAATGATTCGAGTGGCGAATCACAAAGGTTTAGATGATTACAAAAAGTTAAATACGGTAGCACATTCTATTTTCTTGATGGCAATTATTGTTGAAATTGTTTTTGCTGCTGTTTTTATGTTGGGCTATCAGTTTTTTCCAGCGTTTTTCGTAAATGAAGAAATGGCTTTAAATGCAAATGAGATTAAAGAAGTGCTTTCTATTTCTTCCAAATTATTAATTGTTGCAGCATTTTTCCAAATCTCAGATGGAATTCAAGTCGTGGTTTTAGGTGCTTTACGTGGTTTACAAGATGTAAAAGTACCTATGTATTTGACTTTTGTAGCTTATTGGATAGTTGGTTTTCCGATATCCATTTATTTAGGATTATATACAGATTTAAAAGCAGAAGGCGTTTGGATAGGTTTGTTAGCTGGATTAACGGCAGCAGCGATTATGTTGTATTTACGATTCAGATTTCTACTGAAACATCACAGATAATTTTATTAAGCTAATAGAATTTGTACATTTACAAAACATTTTAGAATTTACTATAAAACATAATACACTATAAAACATGGAATTACCAAAATTTGTAACAGGCGATAACACTGATTTTCCGGATGATATTTTTGTCATCCATTTAGAATATCCTAGATTTTTCATCAATTTAAAAGATGATTCAGTTGAGTTTTTAGAAGATATTGAAGAAGAAGATCAAACCGAATTAGAAGCAGAAATGGAACATTTAATTACGCTTGCTGGCGAATTTTATGACCGTGAAATGGAACGCTACGAAGAAGCTTAAAAGAATTTAAACCGATATGTGAAAATGTATCGGTTTTTTTATGAAATAATTATATATTTGATAATCAACTAAATTAAATCCAACAATTAAAAGTTATAAAGTATTTCTACGACTATTTTTTATCCAAATTTTTCTATTTTTTGGAAACTTATCTATTGCTCAAGATTATTCATTATCTAATACTTTTACTACTGAAAATGGTTTGCCAAGCAATCATATTTATGAAATAATCGAAGACAATAATGGCTTTTTATGGATAGGAACAGATAACGGTATTTCTCGATTTGACGGTAAACGTTTTGTAAATTACACTACAAAAGATGGTTTGCCTTCTAATGATGGGATTCAAATTATTAAAGAAAAAAATGGTACAATTTGGGTAAATTGTTACAAGCAGCCACCAAGTTATTTTGATGAAAAAAACAACAAATTTGTTTCTTTTGAAAAGGATGTAATTGTAGTTAAAAATAGTAGTTCATTATTATATCCATATAATAATTTAAATGGTGGTGTTTATTTTTCAAACACTAACGGTTCTATGTTTTTTAATAACAAGAAGTTAGCGGCAATTTATAAAACAAGATTTAATAATTTATTTATTGAGAGCAAGCAATTTTACTTGCAATCAGAATTTAGTATAAAGAACGGATTTACTAATAAATATTCAATTTATAATTCAAATAATAAATTGATTGGGCAAATTATTTCAAAGAATCAATTTCCTACTTTTAATCTCAAAATAGAAGGTAATTTAATATTTGAGATTTTTAAAAATGAAATTATACTTTATGAAATTATACAAACCAAACCCTTTCAGTTTGTTAAGAAAAAAATATCTTTTAAAGAAACTCTAAAATGGTATTGTTTGTCTGAGTCTGAATTATCTGTAATAACTAATTTAGGAAAAGTTTTAGTTTATGATTTGAATAAATTTAATTTAAAACATACTATTTCTACGAATAAAGAAATAAATTATTCCTATAAAGATAGTAAAGGTACAATTTGGATTTCGACTTTAAATAATGGTTTGTTAAAGTTTAATAGAACCACAATTAAAACTATAGCTGATGTTTCTATTGATCCAAATTTTTTAAGTATATATGTTAATGATAGTAATACCCTTTTTGCTGGAAATTTTAAAGGTGATATTTTAGAAAAAAGTAATAAAACAAATAATAAAAGTATTAATGATAGAAAAAATACCACTTGGATTAGATTTGTTTCAAGTTTTAAAAATAAGATAATTACTGTATCAGATTTAGGATATTGTATAAATTATGGTTCAAATACTATTATTTTTAATACTAACAAACAATCGGTTTCTTTAAAAACGGCACTTAAATTAAATGATAGTATTTTAATACTTGGTAGTAATACAGGTCTGTTTAAGCTTAATGTGTTAAAAAACAAATGCGAACATATAAAAAGTCCACATGAACGTGTTTTGTCAATTGCTAAAATTGACAGCAAAACGTTTTATTTCACTGCAAATTCTGGTGTTTATAAATATCACTTAAATAAGGAAATCTATTCTGTTATATTTTCAAATTCAAAATTAAAAAATGATAATATTCAAAGTATAACTTTAGGTAAAAATGGAAGTTTATGGTTTAATACTTTTAAAGGAAATTTATATTTAATTAAAAATAATATACTACAATTTTGTATCATAAATTCTGATAAATTACCTATTAATATTACAAAAATTCAAGAAATTGACAAGCAATTATGGATAGCCTCAAAAGATGGAATTTATATTTTAGATATTTCAGATTTACCAAAATATTCCATAAATAAAATTTCAAAATCAGACGGATTAACTTCAAATTTTATAAACGACTTTACTTGTAAAAATGATAGTGTATATATCGCTACAAATAATGGAATTTCTATACTTTCTAAAAATATAAAAAGCAATACTTATAGTATTTTGCCAATAATAATTTCTGCAAAAATTAATAATTTAAATGTACCAATTCAAACCATATATAATTTAGATAAAGAACAAAAAAATATTATTTTAGAATTGGCTGGTGTTGATTTAACTGGTCATTTTAATAGATTCCAGTATGCCATTAACAATGAAAATTGGTATGATATTGAAGGTAATATTTTAAATTTATTATTAAAAAGCGGCGAAAACAATATAAAAATTAGAGCTGTTGATGAAAACAATCACATAAGTAAAAGAGTTCTTCAAGTTAATTTTAATGTGGCTATTCCTTTTTATAAAAAGATAGGTTTTCAACTGTTTTTACCTTTTTTATTGTCTGGGATTTTATTTTTCTTTTATAATAGACGAAAGTTCGAAAAACAAAAAATAGCCTTTACTCAACAATTAGAATTAGAAAAGCAACGAAGCAAGATCACTGCTGATTTACATGATGAAATTGGATCTACATTAAGTAGCCTACAAATCAATAGTACAGTCGCTAATAAGTTAATGGAAAAAGATATTCCTTCCGCTCAAAAAGTACTACTAAAAGTAGAAAGTCAAGCTAAAAGTTTAGCAGAAAAAATAGGAGATATTATCTGGAGTATGAAACCGGGTAAAGATGAATTTATGACTTTAAGTACGAGAATTAAAAACTTTTGTAACGAAGTTTTAGGCTCAACAGATATTAATTACGTAATTGAAATTGATAAAAAAATTGACTTTGTAATTACTGATTTCGCGGCAAGAAAAAACATTTTATTAATTACAAAAGAAGCTGTAAATAATGCTTTAAAATATAGTAAAGCAACCAACATATTAATTTCTATTCAATATGAAAACAATATGGTTTTACTAGTAATTTCAGACAATGGAATTGGTTTTAAAACGAACGAAATAATAGGAAATGGGATTGGTAATATGAAAAGTAGAGCTAATGAATTAAACGCTAGTTTTGAAATTATTTCAATTGAAATTACAGGAACAACAATACAACTAGAATTTAAAGTTATCCCTTAATTTAGGGATGCTTTTTCAAATTTTACTTAATTACCTTTGTGAAATGATAATTAGAATTTTTATTTATGACGATAGTGCTGAAAGACGGGATAGTCTTAAAGCGTTGCTAATGTTAAATGATGAACTTAAGTTTGTTGGAGAAGCCATGAATTGTAGTAACGTATTAAAAGATATTGATACTTTTTATCCTGATTTGGTTTTAATGGATATAAATATGCCTGAAGTTAATGGTATTGAAGGTTTAAAGCTAATAAAAATGCATCATCCAGAAGTAAAAGTATTAATGCAAACTGCTTTTGACGACTCCGACAAAATTTTCACCTGTATTAAAAATGGAGCCAGTGGTTATATTTTGAAAAACGATAAACCACAACGTATTTTACAAGCGATAGAAGAAGTAATGCAAGGAGGAGCAGCAATGAACCCAGCGATTGCTCAAAAAGTATTAAACTACTTCAAACCAAAGGAAATTGAAAATCCACTTTCTCCAAAAGAAAACGAAGTTTTAGCAAAATTAGCGGATGGTTTGTCTTATAAAATGGTAGCCGATGTATTAGGCGTGAGTTATTCTACCGTGAATTCACATACCAAAAAAATCTATGAAAAGTTGCATATTTCTTCATTAGGTGAAGCTATTGCGTATTATTATAAAAACTTAAAAGAGTAGTTTTATCTTAATTATTGTCAATCTTAACTTGTTTCAGATTCTCTAAATTCCCACCATATCCTCATCCCTATATTTAGGGATTTTTTTATGCTGTAAATACTTAAACTTTGTCATGTGAAATTTAAATAAAAACATGATGAAAAACACAAAACTATTTTTAAAATTGCTATTTTTTATAGTATTTCTCACGCAAACTACACAAGCACAAGAAACCGCTAAGAAGGGTAAAAGCCTTACTATAAAACCAGACCTACCAACTACTTTTAAAGGAATAAAAGACCAAGGAATTAAAACACATCAACACAAAAATGGCTGTTGCCAATACAAAGTGATTTATCTTGGTGGTGGTTTCAACAATCCTTCTGCAAGTAATAATCAAAGGCTTTATGGGAATTATTCTTGGAAAACATTGGGCTTAACTTTAGATTATTCTCAAACTATACTTCGTAAACCTGGATTTTCTATTGGGTTTAATTTAGGGGGTCAATATTTTACTGGAAGTGGTAATCCGTTTGGTGGCACTTTGCCAGAACCTTATAAAGTGATTGGGCAAATATCTAACGAAGTAACGGGCTCTGGTGATACTAAAAACTCGGGCTATTTTGCAGGAGTAGGCCCGCAATTTAATTTTCATTTTGCCAATCGTTTTGTATTCAGTCCTATTTTTCAGGTTGGTTATTTGAATGTGACCCAGAATAATTTTAAAGCTACACAAACGGTTTTAATGCAAGGTTTTGCACTACCAAATTATACAAAAACTTACGATTTAATTTCTCAAACCGAAACCAAAACCAGTGGATTAGGAATTATTCCTAAAGCTCGATTATCATATATGATTAGTAGAAATATTGGTCTTTGGGCAGAAGCTAGTTATTTGTTAGGACCAACAGTGAAAAATAACGTTACTACATTTAAACCCCAATCAGATCCAACATTACCACCACCAAGTTCATATACTATTGGGCAAATGGACGCAGGAACTTATAAAACGGTTGTTAATGAATCCAAATATAATGCTTTAGGGTTTAATGCAGGATTAGTTTTTAGTTTTAAAGGTAAATCGAGTGTGATAAAATTACCGCCAGATTATGAACTTAAAAAGAAGAATACCCAATCTAAATCATGTTTTGCTAGTGCTAATTTAACGGTTGATAAATTTAAATGTTGTAATGATACATTAACACTTCAAGGTCATTTTGATCTAACTAAATCAGTAAATACAATTGTCGATAATATTATAATTTCAAAAATTACAGACAGTAAAGGAGTTGTAGTTAAAAACTTCTTAGCGCTACCTTTAACAATTAAATCAAACGGTATAAAATCTAAATTTGATTATTTTTTTGATATTAAAATAGATGGTAGTTCTTGTAAAAAAGATTTACATATAGAATATGAAATTAATACGACTTGTACAATAAAAGGACTTAAAGAATCATTTGAAAATATTGAAACTAAAATAATCTTAGAAAAAGATATCCCTTGTTGCAATTGTGACAAAACGAAAGCCATTTCAGATGAAAGTACAGAAAGAAACATACATCAATATCCTGGAGGTGGTCATGCGGTAGTTGGAAACGAAAATACTAGAAAAAAGGCTTGTTTTGCAGAAGCGACTTTAATAACAAATAAATTTAAATGTTGTGAAAATCAAATTCTAATTGAAGGATTTTTTGATGTTTACAATTCAATAAATACAGTTGTAAACAATATTACTATTACAAAAATTACTGATAATAAAGGAAATCCTTTTAAAAACACGTTGACTTTGCCTTTCAAAACAAATCCTAAGGGAATAAGTAAAGGATATAAATTTCCAATAGAATTTAAATTAGACAATAGTGCTTGTCAAAAAGATGTTGTTATTGAATATCAAGTAAATGCCATTTGCACAATAAATAAAATTGAAAAAGTAGTACAATATACTTATACCAAAACAATACTTGAAAATGAATTGCCATGTTGTGGTTGCGATAATGGAAATTTATCTGATACAAGTGAAGATAAATGCGAAAACAATCCAATTGTAAACGGAGACTTTTCAGATACTGGTATTATCAACGGAGCAATGCCAACAGCAAAACTACCAAAATGGGATAAAGGATATGGAAGTCCAAAAGTATTTGCTTCTCAAGGCTGTTTAGATAATGGATATGTAGAATTATCAGGTAATAAACTTTCAGGTAATGCTATTTCACAAATATTGGATTCCAAAATTATTGCTGGCAGAAAATATAAGGTAACAGTTGCTGTAAAGTTCAATAAAGTAGGGCAATCTTTAGATTACGGAAAAATTAGAGTTGTTGCATTTAATGGCGTTTTACCAACTGGAAATTCCCACCCTATACCGCAAACAAATATTGCAATTATAGGTAGAAGTCCGCAAGTACAAGACTGTGGTGATTGGGCTTTTATTGAATTCCCAATATGGAAAGCCAATAAAGATTTTGATAATATTGCAATTAATGCATTTACTAATGAAGATAACGTTTCATCAATAATTTTAATTGACAATATTTCTTTTTGTGAAACCTTAGAAAGCGGATGTCTAGAATTAGAGGTTGACGCATTAGGAAACCCATTAAATCCTACAAACTTAGGAACTGTTCCGTCTAATTTTACCTGTACAACTTACGATGATGAAGATGAATATTTTAATGGAAACTTAACAGACTTATATGAATACGATGGGACTTTTGGGATGTACGAACAAAATTTTTCTGAAGATTCTGGAAATTGTTTCAATTTAGGTGGAGATGAAATACCTGATGAAACAGCAGCCGATTGCGATGCTATACTTCAAGCGGCAGGTATAACAGAAACTTGTGCAGAAGTACAAGCATTAATAGATAGTGTTACAGGAATTTCGCAACAAGTTCATAATTATCCATTAATTCAACCTTTGACAAACATACCACCAGGAGAATGTAAGTCCAATAACTTAAAAGGCGATATGGCTTTTGGAGGACGAGATATCATATTTGTAAATGGTCTTATGATGTCGCATATTTTAGATAGAGCTAAAGGTATTAGTGGCGCTATGGCAGACTGGCCAGTAAAAGCTGAATTTCAATCTGGTGGTTATTACAAAGAAGCCGCAGAAACGAACTTTGCACATCACATAGAGAATTATTTATTAAAAAAAGGATATTCAAATAGATATTTAGTGGTTTCTTACAATTGTTCACAAGATGCAGAAACTGGGGCGAATGCTATTGCATCACAAATTAGAGATGCTATGGAAACTGGCCTTGGTGTAACGATGAATGTTAAAGATTTAAGGTTTAAGCTTGATAGTGATGGTCAAAAAATCGCAACATGTTTTGGCAAAGAATATGTTATTATTTCTCATTCTACAGGTGGCATGGTAGCCAATATCATGTTATCTCTTGCTAATAAAACCAAAAAAGCAGGAACTGTTGAAAACATAAAATACGGAGATATTAGTTATTTATCGGACAGATGTTCGGGACATATAGCAATGCATTCTGCTATAGCTGGAAGTAATGTTGCTGCATTGGCAGTGGCGATAATACCAAAGATGGCATTAGGAACAGGACTTAGTTTAGGTGTAAGTGTTATAAGTGCCTTATCAAACACTACAATTAATACTAATATCATTAATCCTGCAATTTTGGCCATAAACATCCCAAAAAGTATTTTGGTTGATTTATCTCCGAAGATAATGTACCCAAGGTGGGGGAATTTAATAAATCAAATAACAGTTCCTGTTTTAACAGTTTCAGGGAATCATCCGTCTGGAGTTTATGATGGTATTACTAAACCTATGCTATACGGATTAGATGATGGTGTGGTAAATACGGAAAGTTCAAGTGGAAGAAATCAAATAAGTCCATCAATATTTTCGTTAGTTGAAGTGAGTAAAAAAAGAAGTGTTTATGATATGGGAATTCCAACACTAAGAGCTATTAGATTTTACCGTGACCAACACGAATCTAATAAATCATTTTACTCTAATAGTTCACCTTATATATCAGCAACAGGAATGGTTTATTCACTTTCTTCAAAAAACATTAATAATCAATTTAATAATCATTTTACATTTTTGCAAGCAGCTGATCAACACATGATTGGAGAAAATTCAAAATGGTTTGATGGAGATTATCCAAAAACTTTTATTGGTGGTGCTAGAAATTATGAAGAAGAACTGGTAACTAACAGCAGAAATCTTTACAAAAACGGTACAATAAATCCTTTAATTTTAAGTGAAATGGGAGAATTTATTAAAAGCAAAAGTAAAAGATTTCCAAAATTTAGTGTTAAAACAGTCAGAAAGGGTATATTAATTTATCCTAAAATTTGCTGTACTTGGATTCCTCGAATAATATGGAAACGAACCTATCACCGCCTAAAAGATGATAATCTTTATGATATGGATTATGCATACAAATATCTATTTACAAATTAGTTTTTTTGGTTAAAAAACAACAATCAATTAACAGAAGAACCGAATTTAAAGTTATCTGTCCGAAATAATATACAATAATTACAATGCGTTAGTTTAAAGAGTTGTTTGGTAGCACTATCATTCAGCTCTTTATTTTTTAGCCAATTGTGAATATCTAATTTGCGAAACACTTCATTACTTTTTTTGTAAATCTTACCTTTGTTTTTTTAATTAAAATAATAAATTATGAGTGCAATTTGGTTTGAATGTAAGGTGAAATATAGAAAAATGGATGATTCTGGTGTACAAAAAGTAGTCACTGAACCTTATTTAGTAGATGCTTTATCTTATACGGAAGCGGAAACAAGAATTAATGAAGAAATGTCCGCTTATGTTAGCGAGGAATTTAAAGTGACTTCAATCAAATTTGCCAACTATTCAGAAATTCATCCTTTTGAAAATGCTGATCGCTGGTTTAAATCGAAAGTTTCATTGCTAGCATATGATGAAGAGAGTGGAAAGGAAAGAAAATCGAATATCAATATTTTGTTACAAGCAAATGATATTAAAGAAGCTTTTGATAATACCGTTTCTGTAATGAATGGTACGATGGGTGAATATACCATACCTATGATTTCTGAATCGCCAATTATGGATGTTTTTCCTTATTTTAATGGAGAAGATGAAAAATTAGAGCAATTCGAAAAGTTTAATTTATTAAAATTATCTAAGCCTGAGATTTCAGAAGAAATTATAGATAATATGGAGTTTGATGAAGCACTACTTCAAGAAAGAGCATAAAAAAAAGTCCCAATTTGAATATTTCAAATTGGGACTTTTTTAATTTATCACGGCATTGATTTTTTGCCAAAGTACATTGTCAAAATCTGATAGCGCAAAATTTGAAGCATCTGCAGCATCTCCCATTCTGATAATTACTAATTTTTTACTTGGAACCACATATATTTTTTGGTCGTTTTTACCTAAAGCACAAAACAAATCAGAGGGTGCGCTTGGAATTAAACTTCCATTAAGTTGTAATTGACTTTGTGGTATATGGTAACTTGTTTTCCCATTTAGCCACCATAAATATCCATAAGCTAAATTGATATTTTGTGAAGTATTAGTTGCTGTATTTAAATAATTTGTATTAATAATTTGTGTGCCGTTCCAATTTCCTTTCGCTAAAGCTAATAAGCCAAAACGTGCCATACTTCGCGCATCACTACTGTAAACACTTAATCCTTGATACGGAAGCCAATATCCTGTCATACCAATTTTATCTCTTAATTTAGTGTTGAAATAAGCATTCCATGTTTGTCCAGTTGCTTGTGCTACCACATCTTGTAATTTTACATATACATTATGATACGCCCAACGTGTACCAGCATCAGCTACATATTGTAAATTTGCAGGAGAAACATCATCTCCTAACGCATCATTTAGACCAGAATTCATGCTTAATAAATTTTTACAAGTAATTAGATTTTCTTTGGCTAATGGTGCACTTGTCCAACCCGTTCCTAAATAATTTGAAACTTTAGTATTGATATTTAAAAAACCTTCTTGTTCCGCAATTCCAGTCACAGTTGAAGTTAGTGTTTTTCCAGCACTAGCCCAATATCTTGGTGTAATAGCATCATGACCGTTAAAATATTGTTCCATAACAATTTTTCCGTTGTGTAATACTATAAAACTTTTTGAGTTTTTATCACTTAAATAAGTATTTAAAGCGGCTATATTGGCTGTATTCCAACCTAAACTTTCTGGTGTTTTAGTTTCCCAAGTTGTACCAGTTATTGGTGGAAAATACATTGCTTCTTCAGTTGGAGTAGGATTAGTTTCTGAATCATTACTGCAAGAAATGAAAAGGGATAAGCAACAAATTAGTAGTATTTTGATTTTCATAGTTTGTCTTTTAGGTTGTTAGAAAAACGGTTTAATGTTTAGACATTTAGAACTGAGAAAGGTTTAATGGTAGACTACATTTTTTTTGCTTCTTCCCAAAAAACATCCATTTCTGCTAAAGTCATATCGGATAAAGATTTACCTAATTCGGAAGCTTTGCTTTCTAAATACATAAAACGTTTGATGAATTTTTTATTGGTGCGTTCCAAAGCATCTTCCGGGTTTACTTTTAAAAATCTAGCATAATTTATCATAGAAAATAAAACATCACCAAATTCTGCTTCAATTTTATCTTGATTGTTTGCGGCAATTTCCACTTGTAATTCGGTAATTTCTTCTTCTACTTTTTCCCAAACTTGATGCGATTCTTCCCAATCAAATCCCACACCTTTTACTTTATCTTGAATTCTACTTGCTTTGACTAACGCAGGTAAACTTTTCGGAACACCTTCTAAAACGGATGTTCTGCCTTCTTTTAGTTTTAGTTTTTCCCAGTTTTGTTTCACTTGTTCTTCATTTTCCACTACAACATCTCCATAAATATGTGGATGACGATCAATTAATTTGTCGCAAATACTATTGGCTACATCGGCAATATCAAAAGCTTTTTTTTCTGAACCAATTTTCGCATAAAACACTATGTGTAACAACAAATCGCCTAATTCTTTTTTGATTTCTGGTAAATCGTTATCTAAAATGGCGTCGCCTAATTCGTACGTTTCTTCAATGGTTAAATGACGTAAACTTTCTAAGGTTTGTTTTTTATCCCACGGACATTTTTCACGCAAATCGTCCATGATATCTAATAATCTTTCAAAGGCTTGTAGTTGTTGTTGACGTGTGTTCATTTTGATAGTTTAAAAGTTTAAAAGGTTTATGAGTTTAAAAGGGTTTGTGTTGTTAAAAATACGGATAAAATATGATTTGAAAAAATATGCGTGTAATCTAGCCGTGGTTGTAGCGGCATCCTTTTATTAATTTTTTTTAATTCATAAAAGATATAGCGGAAGACGCGACATAAGTGTTTTGAAATGAAAAGTATCTGCTCCAAAAAAAAAATCCCACTCTAAATAAGAACGGGATTTACTATATAATTTTTGAACAGTAATAAATTACTCAGCAGCAGTTTCTTCTTCTTTTGCTTCTGTGTTTAACGCTTCCACTGAAACATAACCTTTTGGTTGTAAAATGTTATACCAATTGAATATTTTTTTGATGTCTGAAGTATATACTCTGTCTTCATCAAATTCTGGTAAAATTTCTCTGAAATAACTTCTTAATTTATCGTCGCTTTCTTTATGAGAAATAGTTGGTTCTCCATTTTCTTTTGCAGCAATAGTTTTGAAGATTTCGATTAATTTTACTTCTTCATTGTATGTGTAAACGGCAATTTCAGATAATAAACTTACATTACTTCTTAATCCAACAGTAATTTTTTTACCGTCTAATAAAGCTTCAGCAACAAATCCAGAACGCGTTTGTACTTTTAATTCATATAATCCTGGTTTTCCAGAAATGGCTAATATTTTTTGAAAACTCATAGTTTTTTAATTTTTAAAGGATGGCAAATATATATTTTAATATTTCAAAAACAAACTTGAAATTCTTAATTTTTACTTAATTTTTAAATTGGCAAATTTCATGCGGTAATCTGGTCTGGCTTTACCTTCCATAATATTTTGCAATTTCTTACCTACTAATTTTTTCTTTAACATTGAAAGATGATCTGTAAACAAAATTCCTTCAATATGATCGTATTCGTGTTGAATTACACGGGCAATTAATCCGTTATAAACTTCCGTTTTTTTAACGAAATTTTCATCAAAATATTCAATTGTGATGGTATCATGACGAAAAACATCTTCACGAACATCAGGAATACTCAAACAACCTTCATTAAAACCCCAAATTTCACCTTCTTCTTTTATAATTTTTGCATTAATAAAAGTTTGTTTGAAATCTTTTAATTGTTCTGCTTCTTCTTTTGAAATATCGTCGCTATCTGCAAATGGAGTAGTATCAATTACAAATATTCGAACAGCTAAACCTACTTGAGGGGCAGCCAAACCAACACCATAAGCATTATACATGGTTTCATACATGTTGCTTAAAATTTCTGTTAAGTTTGGGTGATCTTGTGGAATGTCAACGCAAACTTTTCTTAAAACTGCTTCGCCGTATCCGTATATTGGTAAAATCATGATTCAAATTTTTTGCAAAATTAGGAAATAAAAATTTAAAATTCTAAAATCAATTCGTAATTCCCAAATCCCAAATCGTAAATCATTAATCC
The DNA here is from genome assembly GCF_036321945.1 of Flavobacterium facile. Lineage (NCBI taxonomy): Bacteria > Pseudomonadati > Bacteroidota > Flavobacteriia > Flavobacteriales > Flavobacteriaceae > Flavobacterium > Flavobacterium facile. The sequence goes on along the minus strand of NZ_JAZAYT010000028.1, from coordinate 71,841 downwards.
CAAATCGTAAATTCTATTTATTCATTCGCACCACCAACTTCACTATTGTCTAATTTTATGGGATATTTGGGATTAAATAAAGCAATGAACTTTTTAGTTTGATAGGTTTTATGCGTCATTTTGTTCGACAAAGCAATTATAGTTAGTGTGTCAGTTTTTTGGGTGATATACGATGAGGTATTTCCATGCCACCAACCATTATGGTAAGTTAACGTAGGTGCTTCCTTCCATTCGCGTAAACGAATCCCTAAACCGTAGTTTCTTTCACCTTTAGATTCGTAGCTATAACCTTTAAAAATTTCTTTTCGAAGTTTTGCACTAAAGAATTTATCAGAATACGTAGCCAAATCAAATTTTAGCAAATCGCGAGCTGTGGAATAAATATTTTTATCACCATACACTAAATCTAAATGATCAAATGCCAATCGCAATTTGCTGGCTTTATAAGTTTGACTCACCGTGTCGTGATGTTTTTCGTAATCAAAAACAAAACTATTTTTCATGCCTAATGGTTTAAAAAGTAATTTGTCCATGGCTTCATGATAACGCATTCCTGAAACTTTTTCAATAATTAAAGCTAATAAAGAATAGTTAGTGTTACAATATGCAAAACGTGTTCCTGGTTTGCTTTCCAAATGAATTTTTCCGGAATTAATCAAATCTAAAATATCCTGATTGGTAATGCGTTTCGATTTGTCCCATTTTACATCACGTTCAATAAAATAGCCATAATGACGTAAACCACTTCGGTGATTTAACAACATTCTCACGGTAATATCGTCGTGATAAAAACCTTTTAAATATTTAGAAACTTTATCGTCTAAACCGATTTTTTCTTGGTCGACCATTCGTAAAATAACAGCAGCTGTTAATACTTTACTTACTGAAGCAATATGTAAGGGTTTGTTTTTTCTGTTTTTATCGTCTTTTTCTTTGTAGGCAAAACCTTCATAATCTTCAAATAAGATTTTCCCGTTTTTGGCCACTAAAAACTGACCATAAAAATCATTTTTGTTGATTAATTGGTTATATCGATATTCAATTTCTTTTTTCTGTTTGTTACAATATGTTGAATCTAAAGGATTGAATTCTACAAAAAATTCTCCCTGATCTTTTTGAGTGCCGTTTTTTTGAGAAAAGTCTTTTTCTTTGTCTTTGCAAGCTATAGTTAAAAAGGTAAGTGATATAAGTAAAAAGCGTATGTTCATTATTTTTTTATTTCAATGTTGGGGTTGATTTCTAGTAATTGGGCAATAAATTGTTCTCTTTTTTCAGGTGAGATAAAAATGTCATCGTATTTATGATACATAATTTCTATTCCTTTTTCATGAAACCCGGGCTTATATAAATTCGTTTTTATTATTGAATTAGAATATTTAAGTGTTCTTATTTCAGAAATTTTAATTTTTGTTTTATAAAAAAACATCGAAATTATTAAAACTTCTTTTTGTATTTCATAATAAGTTGTAAAATATAAAATTGTAATTATCAAAAACAAAAGTGTCAAAATACCCAAAGGCGGAAAAATGATTAATTTGCTATCCTCTTCAGTAAAAACACTAATAGTTAACACCAAAAGTGCTGGTATTAAAAGTATTATAATATTGAATGTACTAAAGGCGGATTTGAATTGCATAAAAATATGTACTGCTTTTGCAAATTAAAGTATTTTTGAAGTATTTTTGATAAAAAATTATTCAAAATGTCAAATATCAACTGGAAAATCGTAAAAGAATACGAAGATATAACGTATAAAAAATGTGATGGCGTAGCCAGAATTGCTTTTAACAGACCTGATGTGCGTAATGCGTTTCGACCAAAAACCACAAAAGAATTAATTGATGCATTTTATGATGCACAAGAAGACACTTCAATTGGAGTTGTTTTACTTTCGGCTGAAGGGCCAAGTTCTAAAGATGGGATTTGGAGTTTTTGTAGTGGTGGCGATCAAAAAGCACGTGGACACCAAGGTTATGTAGGTGAAGACGGTTACCACAGATTGAACATTTTAGAAGTGCAACGTATGATTCGTTTCATGCCAAAAGCTGTAATTTGTGTAGTTCCAGGTTGGGCTGTTGGTGGCGGACATAGTTTACACGTTGTGTGCGATTTGACTTTAGCCAGTAAAGAACACGCTATTTTTAAACAAACGGATGCCGATGTAACTAGTTTTGATGGTGGTTATGGTTCTGCTTATTTAGCCAAAATGGTAGGTCAGAAAAGAGCTAGAGAAATTTTCTTTTTGGGAAGAAATTATTCTGCGCAAGACGCTTATGAAATGGGAATGGTAAATGCGGTTATTCCTCATGCAGAATTAGAAGACACCGCTTACGAATGGGCACAAGAAATTTTAGAAAAATCACCAACTTCAATCAAAATGCTAAAATTCGCTATGAATTTAACCGATGATGGAATGGTGGGACAACAAGTTTTTGCTGGTGAAGCCACTCGTTTAGCGTATATGACTGACGAAGCGAAAGAAGGTAGAGATGCATTCTTAGAAAAACGTAAACCCAATTTTGAAAAGAAATATTTACCATAATTATGAAGTTATTTATAATAAGTAGTTTTTTGTTTTTTTTAAGTTTTGGGATGGCTCAAGCTCAAGAAGAAATAATTGATACAAAGAATAAACCTTTTTCGATTGGATTACATTATACAGGTAATTTTAGAAATGATAACCTAATATCCGATTCTTATAATGGAGTTTTTGGATGTGATGCAAGATATACCTTACTCACGAATGATGTTTTGAATTTTCAAGGAGGATTATCTGTTGATTACTTAACTGGAAGGGATTTTAAACAAAAATCAAGTGTAGAATATAATAGCGCATGGTTTTTTAATCCGAATTTAGGAGTAGAATTTAATGTTAAAAATACTGGATTCAAACCTTTTTTTAATCTAGGATATAGCTTTATTACTTATAGCTACACGATTTATGGTAGTAGTTTTTCTCTTTTTGATCCTTCAGACCCTGCTTTTACAGGAATGAAACAAAATAAAACAAACAATAATAAAAACTCAATTTCTCTTCAGCCAGGTGCTAGGTTTTATTTTAAGAATAAGATTTATTTAGAAACATCTTACAGGTATTTGCCAATTGAAAAGAATTTTAATGTTCATTTGTTCAACCTTGGGTTAGGTTATAATTTCTAAGCACTACAAAAATGAAACACTGGATTCAAGCTGCACGATTAAGAACCTTACCACTTTCTATTTCTGGAATTTTGGTAGGAAGTGCGTATGCCTATTATCAACATAAATTCGAATGGATTATTTTTGTTTTGGCTTTATTAACCACATTGTCTTTTCAAATCTTATCTAATTTTGCGAACGATTATGGAGATGGAATAAAAGGAACAGATGCCAACAGAATTGGTGAAAAACGCTTGGTGGCTTCAGGAGAAATTACTTCTGCTCAAATGAAACAAGCGATTATTATCAACGGAATTATTGCTTTTATTTTAGCAGTTGCCTTAATTTATTTCGCTTTCGGACAAGAAAATTTTGTGTATTCTCTAACTTTTTTAGTGTTGGGAATTGCCTCAATTGCTGCTGCCATAAAATATACGGTTGGAAATAACGCCTACGGATATAGTGGTTTTGGAGATGTTTTTGTTTTTATTTTTTTCGGATTAGTCGCCGTTATCGGTAGTAATTTTTTGTATTCGAAAAGTATTGATATCAAATTATTTTTACCAGCCATTGCGATTGGAATGTTAAGCACAGCAGTGTTGAATTTAAACAATATGCGAGATATTGAAAATGATAAAGTAGCAGGAAAAAATACTATTGTGGTGAAAAATGGATTAAAATGGGCTAAGAATTATCAGCACTTTTTAATTTTAGTTCCATTTTTATGTTTATTTGTTTTTTCAATAGGAGTAAACAAAATGATCTTATTTAGTTTTTTAGTTTTTATTTTCTTTTTAAAACATTTAGAAAAAGTTAGAAAATCTGAAAAACATGAAGACTTTGATCCCGAATTGAAGAAAGTAGCTTTAGGCACATTTGCTTTGAGTATTTTAATTTGGATGAGTTTTTTATATAAGTAAACACATACTATGTTCTCTATTTTAAGCGTAGCATCTAAGTATAAAATCTATGAGCCTATGTGTTTTTTAATTTTGAACAACGAATTTTGAATAACGAAAAACATTGAACTATGAAAATCACCTTTTACGGACATGCTTGTTTAGGCATTCAAATTAATGATATTCATATTTTGGTAGATCCCTTTATTTCGGGAAATGCAAAAGCGTCTCATATTAATATGGATGAAATTGAAGCGGATTATATATTACTAACACATGCGCATCAAGATCATATTTTAGATGTAGAAACCATTGCAAAAAGAACGGACGCCGTTATAGTTTCGAATTATGAAATTGCTACACATTATGGAAATAAAGGTTTTCAATTCCATCCTATGAATCACGGTGGAAGTTGGGATTTCGAATTCGGAAATGTAAAATATGTGAACGCGATTCATACTTCTTCTTTTCCTGACGGGAGTTATGGTGGACAACCTGGCGGATTTGTGATTGAAGGCGAACATAAAAATATTTATATCGCAGGCGACACCGCTTTGACCATGGATATGAAATTAATTCCAATGCGAACTAAATTAGATTTAGCCATTTTACCAATAGGAAGTAATTTTACTATGGATGTGGAAGATGCGATTATTGCTTCTGATTTTGTAGATTGCGATAAAGTTTTAGGCTATCATTACGATACTTTTGGTTATATCGAAATCAATCATGAAGAAGCTAAACGTAAATTCTTCCAAAAAGGAAAAGATTTAATGTTATTAGAAATCGGTCAAAGTATAGATTTGTAAACTTTGGTATAAAAATTGCTTAACAAAAGAAAAATTATTTAATGAAAAAAATTCTTGCCCTACTATTATTTACAACTTTAACCTTCGCTCAAAAAGATGGGTTTTGGGATAAAGAACGCGCTTTTACTAAAGAAATTAAGCTATCATCGGGCAACCGAACTTTAGTCAAAATTGATGATTTACCAGAAGGTGCTTCAGAATTTGTTTTCCGAATTTTATTAATTGACGAAAACGGAAAAATCACTACAAGTTTAGCTTCGATTTTAAAAGCGATTCCAGATCCAACTGGAATTAGTCAAGGCACAGCTGGTGCCATTACGTTAACCAATTCGCTTTCTGGCGACGATACGTGTTTATACGGAATTTATACTTCTGAAAAGGCTGGAAATCAGTTTTTAAAAGATGGGAAATTAGAAACGGCATGTTATTTCATAAAAGAAGCAGTAAACAAAGACAGTAAACTAATCTCCATAAAAAACACAAAATGTTTTGATAATGCGCCAAATATTTGGTTTGCTTTCGAAAATAAAAACTGGGTAATGAGTACCAAAATTGTGTTGGAAGTGGTTTCTTGGGTCGATTATAATGCAAGTCGTGGTTGGAATGCTACCACTAAAAAAGAACTTTTAGCAGAAGCAGAAAAATTAGCTACAGTTAAAATGGTTTCGAATAAGAATAATTACTTAGCTACATTTTTAAAAGTTTTCGCAGCGAAATATAAATATAGTGAGTACAAGCAATTGTTGGCGATTGAAAAAGCAAATGTGATGCAAAGCATTGCTACAGAAAGTTTAACACAATCTGGAGAATTGCAAAACTATTTAGATAAAATTAGAACTTCTTCTTTTGAGTTGTTTAAGAAAGGAAAATCGGATGAAGCTATTGCTTTAATTCAGAAAGAAATTATAGAGAAAAAATATGCAAAAGATAATGATTATAGTGCGTTAGGTGATATTTATTTATACAATAAGCAATTTGTAAAAGCTGAAGAGCAGTACAAAAAAGCGATTGACAAAAATTCTTCAGAATTGCATTATCAATTAAAATTAGCGCACGTTTATCTGTTTTCTAATAAAGTTGGCGAAGCAAAAGCGATTCATAAATTGTATAAAGACAATAATATTTCAGCCAATAAAAGTTGGATGGATCAAACCAAATTTGATTTTGAAGATTTCGAAAAAAGAGGATTTCCAACCGATAATTTTAAAAAGATTTTAAGGATTTTAGAATAAATTACAATGTCAATAGCAATTTCAATAGTCAATATTTAATGTTATAATTTTTAATTGATATTGATTTTTGAAATTGTTATTGAATTTTGATATTGATTTTTGCCATTGAAATGAAAGCAACCTACAAAAAATACATACTCAACTTTAAACGTCCAAGCGGTACTTCTCGTGGTGTGATGACGGAAAAAGAAACTTGGTTTTTACTATTAGAAGAAAATGGTAAAATTGGAGTAGGTGAGTGCGGTTTGTTGCGAGGTTTGTCTATTGATGACCGGCCAGATTACGAAGAAAAACTACAATGGGTTTGTCAAAATATTCATTTAGGAAAAGATAAGCTTTGGCAAGAATTATTAGAATTCCCTTCGATACAATTTGGAGTAGAAATGGCTTTTTTATCACTTCATTCGGAATCAACTTTTGAATTGTTTCCTTCAGATTTCACCAAAGGAAAAGATTCGATTACAATTAATGGTTTGGTTTGGATGGGCGAGGAAGCCTTTATGAAACAACAAATTGAAGAAAAATTAGCGGATGGTTTTACGTGTATCAAACTAAAAATTGGCGCGATTGATTTCCAGCAAGAGTTAGACTTATTGGCGTTTATTCGAAAACATTTTGATGCGAATACGATTGAAATTCGTGTCGATGCAAACGGTGCTTTTTCTCCAGAAGAAGCTTTAGAAAAACTACAATTACTTTCAGAATATAGCTTGCACAGTATTGAACAACCTATAAAAGCGGGTCAATTTGAAGCGATGCTGCAACTTTGTAAACAAACGCCATTTCCAATTGCTTTGGACGAAGAATTAATTGGTGTTTATACTTACGAAGACAAAGTGAAACTTTTAGAAACCATACAACCACAATATATTATTTTGAAACCAAGTTTTATTGGTGGTATAAAAGGTAGTTTAGAATGGATAGAAATTGCCGAAAAAATGAATATTGGTTGGTGGATAACTTCCGCTTTAGAAAGTAATTTAGGTTTAAATGCGATTGCGCAATTTACCTACACTTTAAACAACAAGATGCCACAAGGATTAGGAACTGGCGGATTATATACCAATAATTTTAATTGCCCGTTAGAAATTAAAAAAGGACAGTTAATTTACAATACGGATTTGAATTGGGATTTTGTGGTTTGATTTACATTAAATTTAATTTTCTAATATACAAACCTGTTATAACACCAAGTTTATCTATATATAATTCCACTGAAAGATTTTCATTTTCAAAAGTTCCATTATATCTATAATAGGTATAATTCGGCTTTTCTTTTAGTTCTAATAGTTGAAGAAAATTTATTTTACCAGAATGACTTTTCACCATTTCAAAGAATTTCGTTTTAGAATTTCGTTTATCTAAAACGTATTTTTGCATTTTTGCAGAATATTGATTGAAAATAGCTTCGAAATTCTCTTGGTTAAAATTAGTAATAAAAGTATCAATGGTTTTCTGATGTATTTCATTTTGAGCAAACAAAAAACTAGAGGTACATATTAAAAATAAAATTACAAATATTTTTTTCATTATTTTGTTTTTGTAAAATGCAAAATTCACACAAAAAAAGCGACTAAAATAATTCAGTCGCTTTTGGTTTATTTACAAGTGGTTTTATAGCTTTCGGTAAGTATCACAAATGGTTCTAAATAATAGTTTGCAAAAACATCTCCTTCAAATTGTTTCTTTTCTTTTTTTGTTTTGAGTTTTTTCTTTCCTTCATTTACATCACTTTGCATTTTATTATATCTCTGCATAGCGTCTTTTTTCATTTCTTCTGTAATAGTCATTTTTTGATCCAGTGTTTTTTGAAATTCTGGACAATCTTTTGTAACTATTTTAACTGCATTTACTACTTCTTGAGCTATTCTGTCTTGGTTTTTAAATAAATCTGACATGCTAAAATCTAAAGGATTAATAGCTAAATTATCTTTTGAATTGTTTAAATAAAAAACAGTTCTGACATATTTACCTTGTAATTCCATATTGTAACCATAGAAATTAATGGAATCTTTTTTGATTAATGGTAAAAAAACAACTCGATCGGTTTCTTCAATTTCTCCATTGTTCTTAGTTTTCAAAATTTTTAATCTTTTGAATTCTTTGATTTCTTTTGTTTCGGTATCAAAATGTGTGATATAGTTTATGGAATCTGCTGGAATTTGAATAGATTCGTCAGTAGCATTCTTTCTAAATCTTATTTTTTTTCTATTGTAATTCACATCATTTTCAAGATCACTTGGTTTAAAACCGAAATCTCTAATTTCAACAACATTTGGAGAATCAAAATCTTGAACTTCGCCCAATAATGTTTTACCATTTGATAATTGAACAGTTGCAGGTATAAACTCTTTTTTACCAAAATAGAATTGAATATCAGATGATGCTTGACTTCGATTATTTGGGTTTTGTGAAATACAATTTAATGAATAAGTGAAAAGAACTAAAAATAATACTTTTTTCATTTTTACAACTTATTCATATTGCTTGACAATGTTTCAATAAACTTGGTAATTGGTCCTTTAATCATCATGGCCATCATAGGGTTAAAATCACCTTCAAAAAATAATTGGATGTCAGTTGAGTTTTCTGAAATTGCGTCAATATTTGCGGTCAAAGTAAACGGTAATTTACTTGATGCAGCACCTAATACTAATTTTGAGTTGGGTGTAGCTTCTTTTTTAACCAATTTAATTTCTGGCATACCTTTTAAACCAAATTCGAAACAATTTTCGTCAATGACTTCAAACTTTGCAATGTTTTCTGGCATTAATTTTTCGAAGTTTTTAATATCTGTTAACGCATTAAAAATATATTCTGCTGATTTTTCTACGTTTGTTTTTGGGCTTTCTAAATTCATTATGTTTTTGTTTTTGTTTCAGGTTTCAGGTTTTAAGTTTCGTAAATCTAAACTCGTAAATCTTAAATTCAAATTTACTATTTATTTCTTGTAATTCAAATAATCTTGTAAGAGAATTGTTGCGGCAATTTCGTCAATTAAACCTTTGTTTTGGCGTTGTTTTTTCTTTAAGCCGCTATCAATCATGGTTTGAAATGCCATTTTTGAGGTAAATCGTTCATCCACACGTTCCATTTTCATTGTTGGGAATTCGGCGTGAAATTGCACAATGAATTTCTCAATAATTTCGGCACTTTCGCTTGGTAAACCGTTCATTTGTTTGGGTTCGCCGATAATAACAGTTTCTACGTTTTCTTTTGAAAAATAGGTTTTTAAGAACGAAATTAATTCTACAGATGGAATAGTTGTTAAGCCACTTGCAATAATTTGAAAATCGTCTGTAACCGCAATTCCAGTTCGCTTTAGTCCGTAATCTATTGATAAAATTCTTGCCATTGTTTAAATTTAATTACAAAAGTAAGCAAATACAATGCCTTTTTTATAAATTAGTAAAAACTTTAACCTACAAATTATGAAAAAAACAGCCATTCTACTTTTAGTGCTATTTGTTAGTTTATCCTGTGATAAAAAACAAGTGTATAGAAATTTTGAAAATGATATTACCGCGCAACGTTGGAGTGAAAGTGATGTGAAAACGCATGCTTTTGAAATTTCAGAAGATGATAAAACCTATAATGTTTTTATTGAAATAAGTCATGTATTGGGTACAGAAATGAATGAGTTTCCGGTTAACTTTGAAGTTGCCAAACCTGATGGATCTATTGAAAAAGAAGAAATAATAGTGAATTTTAAGAATTCAGAGTGTATGGGAGATATTTGTGATGTGAAGTTTTTAGTGAAAGAAAAAGTAAAACTAAAGAAAGGAAAATACAAAGTCAGTTTTTCTCCAAAATCCAAATATGGATTTGTACCCAATATAATTGGTGTAGGTTTAACTGTTGAAATAAAGGAATAGTATTTAAAATAAAAAATCTCATCTCGTACTAAAACAAGATGAGTTTTTTTTTATTTATTATAGATTTTATTGTTTTACAGCATTTGGTGATGCAGGTAAATTTTCTAAAATTTCTACTTCAAAAATAATATTGCTATTTGGTGGAATTACATTTCCAGCTCCTTTTTCTCCATATCCTAAATTTGAAGGGATAAAGAAAATAGCTTTATCATTGAAATTCATATTGTTAATTCCTTCTAAGAATCCTGGGATCAAACCACCTTTGTTTCCGTATTTAAAAGGGAAAGGTTGGTATCCATTTTGATTGGCTCTATTTTGATCAAATTTTCCGTAAATTTTATTGATGGCTTCATAACTACTATCAAATAAAGTTCCGTCTTCTAAATAACCAGCGTAATGCACATAAATATCTTTTCCTTCTGTTGGTTTAACACCAGAACCTTTTTTCAAAATACTGTATTGTAAGCCTGAAGCAGTAGTCGTAGATTTTGCTTTTAACGCTTTAAATTCAGCAACTTTAGCGGCTAAAATCGGACCTATTTTAGCTTTAGTTTCTGCATCTGCAATTGCTTTTGCATCTGCTTCTTTTTGTCTTCTTTCTGAATCTAATTTTGCTTGAGCGTCTGCTTTAGCTTTAGTTTCTTCAGCGATTTTTTTGTCTAATTCTGGTTTTAGTTTCATGTAATCAGAAAATATTTTAACCGCATCAAATTTTTTGGCTAATTTTCCTTTTCTAATAATAACAACTTTTTCAATCATGTCATCTTGAACAATTGCATCAACTACTTTTTGACCTTCTATAACATGTCCAAAAACACTGTGTTTGTTGTCTAACCAAGGCGTATCTTTATGAGTAATAAAAAACTGAGATCCATTTGTTGCTGGTCCAGAATTTGCCATAGAAAAAATTCCTGGTTTATCGTGTTTTAAACTTGGGTCAAATTCATCTTTAAATTTGTAACCTGGATCTCCAGAACCATTTCCTAATGGGCAACCACCTTGAATCATAAAGTTAGCAATTACTCTATGGAATTTTAAACCATTATAGAAAGGCTTTCCTTTTCTGTCGTTTGTTACGAAAGTATTTGTTCCTTCTGCTAAAGTGATAAAGTTAGCGACTGTGATTGGTGTTTTTTGATATTCTAATTGTAATGCGATTTTACCTTTATTGGTATAAATTTCTGCAATAATAACATCTTCAACTGTTTTTTTAGGTTTTGCTTTTTTTGTTTGTGCTGTAGTTGCTGTTAACGTTAAAGCACAGAATAGTAATAGTAACTTTTTCATTTGTAAATATTTATTGTTTTTCTAATAGTTCAATTTCAAATAATAGGGTTGCATTTGGAGGTATAGCTCCATAGCCTTGTTCGCCATATCCTAAATGACTTGGGATAATTAGGGCCATTTTGTCTCCAAATTTCATATTTTCTAATCCTTCAATAAATCCTGGAATTAAGCCTTGTTTGTCTCCATATTTAAAAGGAAATGGAGCATAACCATTAGCTTCTTTTCTTGCTAAATCTAAAACGCCGTTTTCTTCAGCTACAGCTTCGTAACTGGTATCAAATAAAGTACCATCTACAAAAAAACCAGCATAGTGTACAAAAACATTTTGTCCAATATTTGCTTTTTTACCTGCTCCTTTTTTAAGAATTTTAAAGGTTAATCCAGATTTTGTTTTCGTTCCTGTTGATTTAATCTCTTCGATTAACGCTACTTTTTTTGCTTTAACTGTTTCAAGTACTTTTTGTAATTCGGCTTGTTTTTCAAAATATTCTTTAAATACTTTTACAGCGTCAAATTTTTTCGCAGCATCTCCAATTCTAACAATTTTAATTTTGTTTATTTGGTCTCCAACCACTATGGTGCTTGCAATATCTAAACCTTCTGTTACTTCTCCAAAAACAGAATGTTTTCCATCTAAATAGGATGTTTGATCCGTTGTGATGAAAAATTGAGAACCATTTGTGTTAGGTCCAGAATTAGCCATAGATAAGATCCCAGCTTTTCCGTGATTTAATTCAGGATGAAATTCATCTTTAAATTTATAACCTGGTCCGCCTTGCCCTGTAGCCATAGGATCTCCACCTTGAATCATAGGTGGATTTGATTCTACTCTGTGAAAAGTTAAACCATCATAAAAATGAACGCCTTTGTAATTTGGACTTACATAATTATTTTTTCCTTCTGCTAGGGTTACGAAATTAGCAACAGTGAATGGAACTTTTTCGAATTCTAATTTTGCGGTTATATTTCCTTTTGATGTTTCAATTAAGGCATATAAACCATCTGACAATTCACCATTTTCTACTTTATTATTGCAAGAAAGCAATATGAAATTTAAAAAAAATAGGGCAATTAAAATCTTTTTCATTTTAAAATTTAATTATTCTGGGGTTACTGTTTTAATATCGTTTAAAGTTACAATACAAATTATAGGTTGATTTGTACCGATTTTTTTGTCATCACCATGATAACCATAAGCAGATTGAGATGGGAAAATAAATTTCACTTTATCACCTATATGCATTAATTTGATACCATTTCTTAAGCCACTCATGATGTTTTGTTTATCAACATGATACGTTTGTGTTTTTAATTCTTCCGCAGAATAAATGCTATTTCCGTATAAATCAGTTACTTCGTAATCAAAACTAACTACGTCGCCTTTAACGGGAAATACATTTGCTGCACTTTTAGTTTTATAGGCATACCAAAAACCTTTTTCTGAAATGTTATAAATATGAGCGGTATCTTTTTTGATGATTTTTGCAATGGCTTCTTTTTCTTGCGTGTTCATTTTTTTGTTTCTATCAATTGATTCTTTCATGAAAGTACCTGAAGAATGTGAGATAGGTTTGCGAGCTTGTTGTTCTGAACATGAAGTTAAGAACGCGCCAATAGCAACAAGCAATATATGTTTATAGATTTTCATCTGCTGTGAAATTTATTTTTTTTCGATTGCTAAAATAGCAATAAATTTAGTTATTGTATCTTCTAAACTATCAAAAGATTTTCCGCCGGCTGCATTTTTATGTCCGCCTCCATTAAAATGGTTTCTTGCAAACTGATTTACATCAAAATTTCCTTGTGAACGGAAAGAAATTTTAACCATGTTTTCTTCTTTTACTTCCGTGAAAAAGGCTGTAAAATCAATGTCTTTTATTGTTAATCCGTAATTCACAATTCCTTCAGTATCTCCTTTTTTTACGTTTAAAGTATTTTGTTCTTCTTGCGAAAGCGTGATGTAACTTGTTTTGTATTCTGGTAAAACTTTTAAATTGGTTAAAGCTTTTCCTAAAATTTGCAATCTGTTATAATCGCCATTATCGTATAAATTGACATGAATTTGCGAATTATTTACCCCTTTATCAATTAAATCCGCTACAATTCGGTGTAAATTCCCTGTAGTTCTTGGGAAACGAAATCCGCCAGAATCAGTAGCAATTCCAGTGTATAAACAAGTTGCTGCGTCTAAATTAATGTATTGACCGATTTCTAATTGTTGAGCAAAATCGTAAACCATTTGACAAGTAGAACTGTATTCAATATCAGAAAACATATATTTAGCGTAACCATCTGGTTTTTCGTGATGGTCAATCATTACGAAAGTCGATTCTAATGTTTTTAAAACACTTTCCATTTGTTCGCCTGCACGATGAAAGGCGTTGAAATCTAACGTGAAAATTAGTTCAGCTTCCTTTAAAGTTTTTATTGCTTCACAAGTATTGGCACCTTCATAAACTAAAGTTGCTTCTTTTGTGCCCGGAATCCATTGTAAATAATCTGGAATTTCATTCGGAACAACTACTGTAATATTGTGATTTAATTGTTTTAAAATATGATATAAACCTAAAGTCGAACCCATTGCATCTCCATCCACATTTCTGTGAGGTATAATGGCGATTTTTTTCGGGTTTGCTAAAAGTTGTTTTAACTCGGTAATTTGAGTTGCGTTTAAATGTGTCATTAATTGAAAAGTTTATAACCTATTATAACAGCCAAAAGTCCTACAAATAGGGAAGCTAACGTGTAAATAATGGCTAAGTTATAATTTTGATTTTGAATGAATTGTATGTTTTCTAAACTAAATGTTGAAAAAGTGGTAAATCCACCACAAAATCCAGTTATCAATAAAAGTTTAAGTGTTTCGTTTTGTAAATTGTTTTTCTGTATATAACCAAAAAGTAAGCCAATTATTAGACAGCCTAAACTATTTGCTATAAATGTTGCCCAAGGAAAATTTGAAGTATTATTTTTAGTAAAGAAATAACTCAATAAATATCTAGCAACGCTACCGAATCCGCCACCTAACAATACTAAAAGCAGGTTTTTAATCATCGTTTTAAACTAAAATGTCCTTTTACGGTTTTCCCGTTGGTTAATTCTAAAACAAACCAATAATCTGATGAGGAGAGTTGGTTTCCGTTAAAAGTTCCGTTCCAGCCGGTTCCTTCTCCATTAATTTGTGTTAACAATTTTCCGTATCTGTCAAAAATATATATATTACTTTTTTCTAAACCTTTTTTCTCTAAGTTTTTAATTTGCCAAGTATCGTTATAATTGTCTCCATTTGGTGTGAAGAACTTTGGATAGCTTAAAGCATAAAATGTTTCGAAAACTATTCCACAATTGTTTTTATCATTCACATAAACTGTATATTCTCCAGAATCTGATAAATTGAAAACAGGATAGTTTTGAAAAGTTATTCCGTCTAATGAATATTCGTAATTTCCATTTCCTGTTACAGAAATTGTTGCTACTAAATCTTCATTAAAATCGGTAACATCAATATTTGTAATTGTTGCAATTTGAGAATTTATAACCGTGAAGGTTTTTGTTTTAGAACAACCATCAGAGTTGGTAATCGTTACGGTGAAAGTTCCAGCATTTGAAACGGTAATAGTTTGCGAAGTTTGTATTGGCGAAGTGTTCCAACTGTAACTTGCATACCCACTTGGTGCGCTAATATTTGTTGGCGTGTTGTTACATATTCCAATTGTTTTATTTGCGAATATTTCAGGAAATATATTTGTTTTTAATGTAATTGGAATATTTCCGTAACAGTTTTGAATATTTGTAATACGTGCATAAATTACTTGTTGAAAAGCAACTGTAGTTGTGAAATTTGAAGGTAATGGAGTTGTTGACGTGGTAGAGTCAAAAAAAGCAACAGTAAAACTTGCAGGTAAATTACTAAAAATTTGTGTTTGAATAGTTGCTAAATCAAATGAAGCCTTTCCGTCAATATCTGTATCACAAACTTTAAAAGTATCTTTTATAATATTTAAATTTGGAGCGTATTCTATTTTAATTGAACCAGTTAAAGTACAGCTTGTAGTAATGTCAATTTCTACAGAGTACGTTCCTGCTGAAGTGACAATATAAGTAGGGCTATTTGTGCCTACAGGATTTCCATTTTTAAACCATTGGTAACCAGTTGCTCCGGTTTGTGTAGCATTTAAAGTTAAGTTTTCTAAACTGCATAGTGGATTTCCAGTAGCAATTAATCTATCCACACCTAAATCTTTTTCAGAAATAAAACTTCCTGCTCTTAAAAATATACCAGAATCGAAACGTCCATTTCCTTCATCTGCAATGACTAGTTTAATGTGATATAAAGTTCCTGGTGTTACTACAGATTGTGCCGTTAAAACTTTAGTTTGCCCGTCATAACTTGTTGGATAGTTACCGGTATTAAAAGTATCAAAATAGGCTTCATTTGCAGAAGGACAAATGGTTCCGCTTCCACGAACTGTGTTAACACGAACTGGAATTGTTGTATTTGGAATTAAAGCTAAATTTTGATACGTAGTGGCAGAAGCTTCTTTCAATAAAAAAGCAAAACCGTCTGTAAAATTGCATTGTCCAGCAGAAGGGCTTAGTAAATATTGTTCTGAAGAAAATATATATTCAAAACTAATATTGGCAGCATTTGGTACGAAATCAAATTCTAAAGTTGTGGCATTAAACGTATTTGATAGTCCTAATGCAGTGTTTAAATCGCCATCACCTGTCCAACCAGTATTGTTTCCATCATCTGAGAAATTGGAATTTGGTCCCACAGCAGAAGTTACTTTACCAGTAGAAAGAATAATTCCTTCTTGAAAGGGAAAAGCCGAACCATTCGCATTAAAATAGCCATAGCTTAATTCACCAGAACCAAAATTTCCGCCACTAGCTGAAAAGTTATTAATTGTAACACAACCACTATTTACAAGTTTTTCAACTAATTCTTGAGGGGTAAAAGTTTCATTTACAGTTATATTTTGTGAAAAACTAACTGAAAATGAAAAACTTAAAAGTATAAATATTATTTTTTTCATAGCATCTGCAAAGATACTATAAATCTCGTTTTTTAAGAATTTTATATGATAAAAACATAAAAATAAATGTCCAAACTAATACCACAATGATATTTGAAAAATGAACTGAATAATCTTTAGTGAAATTTGCTCCCATAGTATTTCCTACAGACTTAATAAAACTTAATCGTGTAAAGGGTTCTATTATTAAATTTGACATGGATTCTAAAGGGAAATATTGTTTTATTGTATCAAAAATTGTTTCATCACTATATTTATATCCAAAAATTTTATGTTTTAAAATTCCAATAAATACATTTTCAAAAATCCACCAAATGAATAAAAATCCTAAGGCAAAAGCAGAACGTTTGATCAATACACCTAAAAATAAACAAAACGAAAAGAATCCTATAAGTTTAACAAAATACGCAGCAAAGTATTCTAAATCAGATGTTATGATGCTAAATTCAGTATAGGATGAAAAATTTAATCCTAAAACTAAACTGGTTATAAATAAAAATAATGTTGAAATGAATGCGAAAAAAATTATGGTGTAAAATTTAGACAGAATAAATTCTTTTTTACTTAAACCATCAATTAAATTTTGTTTTAATGTACCATAACTATATTCATTGGCTATCATGGAAACAATTACTACAGCTAAAAATAATTTTAACCAAGAAGCAAAATAAGTGCTCATATGCCAAATGTATGGGAAATTAAAAATACCACTTTTAGCGGCTTCAAATTTAATTGGACCTAATTCAAATTCAATAGATCCTATTAAAGCAATTAATGTCAATGTTAAAAAATAGGTAATAGTTAAAATTCTACTAGCTCTATTTTGCCATGTTTTTTGTAATTCTATAGAAAGTAATCGTATCATTTTTTTAGTTTAAAAGTTTGTAATGTTTAAAAGTTTAAAAGGCGTCGTGAAATTTTTTTTTTTGACATTGCCCTTGAATTTTGAAATTAAGATTGTTTCGTTAATTCTAAAAATTGTTCTTCTAAACTGTGTTTACGTTTTACCAAATGGGTTAATGTGATATTTTGTTGGAATAAATACGTGTTTAATTCGGCAGGTTCTAAATTATCTTTTAAGTAGACCAATAATTTATTTTCCTCTTTTTCTATTTTTTCAATTTGAGAAAAGTGTTGTAAAGCCGATTTCAATTGCTCTAAATTTTCCGATTCTAATTCGAAGAATCCTTCATTAGCAGTAATTCCATCAACAGTTCCTTGGTACAATGTTATACCATTTCTAATTACAATAACATGCGAACATACTTTTTCTACTTCATCTAATAAGTGAGAAGCTAACAAAATTGTAGTTCCTTGATTGGCAATAATTCGGATTAAATCTCTAATTTGTCTGATTCCTTGCGGATCTAAACCGTTGGTTGGTTCGTCTAAAATTAGAATTTCTGGATCGTTTAATAGGGCAGAAGCGATGGCTAAACGTTGTTTCATACCTAAAGAAAATGTTTTGAATTTGCTGTCTTTTCTTTCTAAAAGACCAACTAATTCAAGTTTTTCAAAAACTTTAGTATAGGGAATATTTTTTATTTTGCAGACCAATTTTAAATTGTCTTCTGCAGTCATGTAGGGATAAAAGTTTGGTCGCTCAATAATTGCGCCTACTTTTTTTAAAGCATCGTGAGTCGAATATTTTCCATCAAACCATTCGAATTCTCCTGAAGTTTTGTTTACAACATTCAAAACAATTCCTAATGTTGTTGATTTTCCAGAACCGTTTGGTCCTAAAATCCCGTAAACATTTCCTTTTTTAATTTCAACTGAAACGTTGTTTACCGCATGAACTTTGCGGTATTTTTTATGTAGATTGGTGATTTTTAATATAGTTTCCAAAGTGATTTCGTATTAAATTTAATAGTAAGACGATGGAAATCAAAACTTGTTACACCAATTAGTTCATAAACTTCGTTTTATTTTTTCGGATGAATTCTACAACCAGATTGACTACATCTTCCTCTTCTTCTGTGAAGAAAATTTCATCTAAATCTTCCCAACCTGAGATGATTTTTTCGTCCATTTTTTCAATTACTTTTTTTCTATCTTCAGTATTTGTAGTGTATTTAACTGTAAATAATTGATAAGCTTTAGTAAGTAACGTAGCTGTTTTAGTCGCATTAATATCTTTATATGCTTGAATGATTTCAGCTGCAAAATCGCCACTTTCATTATTGAAAAAGTAGTGTAAACCACCTTCATTCATTGCCGCTTCAAAAATATCAACATAAACGAAAGTTAATTCAGATTTATTTAAATCCGTTTTTTCTTTTTTATCCCAAATGTGAGTCCCAACGGCTTCAATGATGGCAATATCGTCTTCTGATTTTAATATAGTTTCAATGTTTTGCATGATAGTGGTTTTATTTTTGGCAAAAGTAGCTTATTGGCGACGAATTTTTGAATTTTTCGAATTTTTTTTTAATTTCTAAACATTAATTATTCTCTTAAAATCTTTTCCATTTTTTTGCCTTTGGCTAATTCGTCAACCAATTTATCTAAATAACGAACTTGTTGTACGATTTTATCCTCAATGTCTTCCACACGATAGCCGCAAATTACACCAGTAATTTTAGATGCATTTGGATGTATTTGTGGAGCTTCTGTGAAAAAGGTTTCAAAGTCATTCTTCAAATCAATTTGTTGTTGTAGGGTTTGTTCGTTGTAACCTGTTAGTCAATAAATAATGGTGTTTAATTCTTCTACAGTACGACCTTTTTTTTCTACTTTTTGAATGTATAATGGGTAGACACTTGAAAAAAGTAGTCGATATATTCTGTTGTTGTCCATATTTTAATTGAATTAAACGAATTGCTAATCCAAACAAAGTTATGAAATTTTATTTTTCAATACACAACAAGATGTACGTTCCAAGGTGTTTAGATACTTGTGATTTTTTTTTAAAAATTTTAAAAAGGACACATATTTTGTGACTTTTTTTGATTTTATTTTTTTTAATCACAAAAAACGTGTCCTTTTTTTATTTTATTTTTTTTGACACAAGATTTGTAACATTTTTATTTTTTTAAATTTTTTGTTACACTTTTTGTAACAAATTTTTTATTTTGAAAATTTTGTTACCATTTTTGTAACATTTTTTTGATTTTAATTTTTTTGTTACAAGGTTTTAATTTGTAGATATAAAAAAAGCACGGATGGTTGTCCGTGCTTTCTTGCTTGAATATTTTATGCTGTGCAAAGTCTCCCGACTTTGAACCTTTTATTTTGTGTTTTTATTTTATAGCTCAAAGTCAGAAGACTTTGTGCATCGGGTGTTTGTTTGTTATAGCCCTCTTTAGGTCAGCACGAGCAAGATGCTCACGCTAGCGTGGGACAAACGTTGTGTATAGATTTATTTGGCACGGATTGCAAATCCGCGCTATCGGGGAGAGCTATCGACGGTTATTTTAATTTGACTAGTGGATGATTTAATCCATTTACAACATTTTTGACAATTTCGTATTTGTCAATACTCTCAAAAAGTTGCGTTAGATTTCTGAAACCATATGTTCTAGGGTCAAAACTAGGGTCGATTTTTCTTAAAGATGAACCAACATTAGCAATGTAAGCTTCGTCTTCTTCGTTAATTGAAATTTCAAAGGCTTTATCAATCATATTTAAATAAGATTCAACTTTTACTTTTAAAATTTTAGCTATTGGTTTATTATTGACTTTTTTCTCATCTTTAGATGAAGATTTTACTTTTTTTATGGATTGTTCTTTCCCCGCTTCTTCTGAGATAACAGATAATGTTTTCGGTGTTAGATTTTCACAGAATGTGAAAATTTCACAAGATTGAACAAATGCAATAGGAGTTTTTCTTTGACCTATCCCCATTACAAAAAGACCTTCTTCTCTGATTCGTTTTGCAAGTCCTGTATAATCACTATCACTGGAAACAATACAAAATCCGTCAATATTATTGCTGTGGAGTATGTCCATAGCATCAATTATTAACGAGCTATCTGTTGAATTTTTTCCTGTTGTATAAGAGAATTTTTGAATTGGATTAATTGAATATTGATTTATTAATTCCTTCCAGCTATTCATTTGAGGAATTGTCCAATCTCCATATATTCTTCGAATTGTAGCTTTTCCGTATTTTGAAACTTCTTCAAGAATTTCTTTAATTAATTTTGCTTGAGCATTGTCTCCATCTATTAGAACGGCAATATTAAATTTGTTTGTATCCATTAATGTTTCATTTCTATTTTATAATTACAACTGTAAACTAACACTTCCTAAAATATAAAAATTCCCTACAACTTCTCCTGCAATTCCTTAATCTCATCTCTGAACTTGGCGGCTTGCATGAAGTCTAATTCTTTAGCTGCTTTTTCCATAAGTTTGCGTTTGTCGCGTATTTTCTTTTCAATTTCGGGTTTGCTTAAATATTCGCTTTCGGGTTCAGCGGCTTTGTAGGCTTGGTTTTCGTAATATTGTGTAGAAACAGAATTGGCATTAAACGCGTTTCCTAAACTTTTATTTAAAGATTGCGGTACTTTTCCGTGTAAGGTATTGTAAGCCGTTTGTTTTTCGCGTCGGTAAATGGTTTCGTCAATGGTGTGTTGCATACTTGCCGTAATTTTATCGGCATACATAATAGCTTTTCCATTGATGTTTCTTGCCGCTCTACCAACTGTTTGTGTTAAAGAACGTTTACTACGCAAAAATCCTTCTTTGTCGGCATCCAAAATGGCTACTAGCGACACTTCGGGTAAATCTAAACCTTCACGTAATAAGTTGACACCAATTAACACATCAAAAACACCTTTACGTAAATCTTGCATGATTTCCACACGCTCCAAAGTATCTACATCCGAGTGAATATAACGACAACGGATAGAAACTTTGGTTAAGTATTTTGATAGTTCTTCCGCCATACGTTTGGTTAACGTCGTAACTAAAACACGTTCGTCGGCTTCGCAACGCAATTGGATTTCTTCAATTAAATCGTCAATTTGATTCGCACTTGGACGAATTTCTATAATTGGGTCTAGAAGTCCAGTTGGACGAATAATTTGCTCCACAAAAATTCCTTCCGATTTTTGCATTTCATAATCGGCTGGCGTTGCTGAAACATAAACCACCTGATTTTGCAAGGCTTCAAACTCTTCAAATTTTAAAGGTCGGTTGTCCATAGCAGCTGGTAATCGGAAACCGTATTCTACTAGATTTTCTTTTCTACTTCTGTCGCCTCCATACATTGCATGAACTTGCGAAATGGTTACGTGACTTTCATCGACAACCATTAAATAATCGTCTGGAAAATAATCTAATAAACAGAAAGGTCGCGTTCCAGGTTCACGACCATCAAGGTAACGGGAATAATTTTCAATTCCAGAACAATAGCCTAATTCACGAATCATTTCTAAGTCGAAATTAGTACGTTCTTCTAGTCGTTTGGCTTCTAAATGTTTTCCAATTTCTCGGAAATATTCCACTTGTTTCACCATGTCTTGTTGAATTTCCCAAATGGCTTTTTGTAGTACATCTTGAGAAGTCACAAACATATTCGCTGGATAAATGCTTAGCTTTTCGTATTTTTCTAACACTTGAGAAGTTCGGGCATCGAAAGCTTCAATTTCTTCAATTTTATCTCCGAAAAAGTGAATTCGGAACGGTTCATCGCCATAACTTGGGAAAATTTCCACGGTGTCGCCTTTGATTCTAAAGGTTCCTGGTGTGAATTCCATTTCTGTTCTGGCATATAAACTTTGTACTAAAAGATGTAATAATTTGGTTCGAGAAATGGCTTGACCGCTTTCGATATTAATTACATTTTTCTGAAATTCTACTGGATTTCCAATTCCATATAAACACGAAACGGAGGAAATCACAATGATATCTCTACGACCTGAAAGTAGGGCAGAAGTCGTACTTAAACGAAGTTTTTCTAATTCTTCGTTAATAGATAAATCTTTTTCTATATAAGTTCCAGTAACTGGAATAAAGGCTTCTGGTTGGTAATAATCGTAATAGGAAACAAAATATTGTACGGAATTATTCGGAAAAAATTGCTTGAATTCCGAATACAATTGCGCCGCTAAGGTTTTGTTATGTGCTAAAACTAAGGTTGGTTTTTGAACTTCTTGAACCACATTCGCAACAGTAAATGTTTTTCCTGAACCCGTAACTCCTAATAAAGTTTGGTATTTTTCGCCCGCGAGAATTCCTGCAGCTAATTTTTTAATTGCTTGAGGTTGATCGCCGGTTGGCTTATAATCGGATACTACTTGGAATTTCATTTATGTGTAGAAATGTTTGAAACGCGAAGTTAGTAAAACCCTTTCAGGTAACAAACGTTGTGGTGAGTTTTTACCGCAAAGCGCACAAGGATTTACGCAAAGTTCGCAAAGTTTTTTATTGTTCGGCAATTCCCGTAAAAAAAGGGGAAATTAAAAGCTATGAATATAACCCAAAGCCAATTCACTATAATCTGCTTGTCCTAAAACAGAAACAATGTGACCACCTAAATAGATATTATTTTTTGGTGCTTTGTTCGTATTGAAAAGGTAATATTTTAAACCTAATTTTCCTGAAACAAAACGTTTTAAGGTGTATTCCGTTCCTTCAGCTTTTCCGTTTTCATAAAGCCCAGTTTGTTTGTTTATTAAAGTGGCGTTTAACCTGTATTCGGTTTCAAAAAATGGTCGGTATAAAGTTAAACCCAATTCTGTTTCAATGGAAACGTGTTGCATTAAGAATTCGTAATTTAAAGCGATTCCCATACTACTTGAATTTAGAAATGGATTTTTTTGAAGTTCTGGATATTCTTCAGAAACTAAGTTGTTGCCTTCTTTGATATATTTATAGTTATTGGTATATTGTCTCATGTAAACACCTATACCCACTTTATGTATTTTGTTATATATTTTTCCATACATGAAATCGAATGAATACACATTTCTTCTAAAATTATAAAAGCGATATAAAGCATGTTCTCCAATTCCGGTTTGCAGGGAAAAGAAAGATTGCTTACTTTTTTTAATGTCTTTATTAGAAATTACTTTTTCAGTTGAAATTGTGTTTTTATTCAAACCGTTATAAGTAATGTTTAAACCAAGTGCGAGTGTATTGATTCCGTTATTTGGCCATTGAATATGACCGTTTGAGTAATGTAAGTAATTTAAATTTATTCTAGAATCTAATTGCGAATTTGCCCAAATTGTATAATATAATCCCATTCGGAAGGCATAAGTGAAATCGGTGGAAATGGCTTTGTTTTGCCAATTTTCAACAAAATCGTATTTTTTGGTATGGTAAGCAACACCAAGTCCGGCAAGAAATTTTAACTTTTCATTTTTTAAAATGATTGGCTTTTCAATGTAAGGAAGCAGTGAAATGCTATGTCCGATTTTTTCCACATTTCCATGATTGCTCACTTGAAGAATAAAACCAGTATATGGATTTCGTAATTGTTTGACCCAATTTAAAGAATCGTTATGTTGAATTCCGTAACCAAAACCAAAAGTTTGACTCGCTTTTAAATCGATAAAAGTATTATCTGCTGATGAAGTTTCACCGATTGAATATTCGGCGAAAAGTTGTTTTTTTTGAGCGAAAACACTTGTAATTCCCAATAAGAAAAAGAAGAAAATTTTATTCATTTTGGGACTTAATTGTTTGAACTGCTTTTGATTTTCCATTCCTCGATTTTTGATTTAACATCTTGATGAGAAATGATATTACTGTTTTTTATATCTTCTTCTGCTTTTAAAATATCTGAATTATATTCTTCAGCTAATTCTAACATATTCATGATTTTGGAGTTTTATCGAAATTACAATTTTTCTGCTAAATACTTACCTGTCAACGATTTTTTATTTTTTGCGACTTCTTCCGGCGTTCCGAAAGCGACTAATTGTCCGCCATTTTCTCCACCTTCTGGACCAATGTCAATAATATAATCGGCACATTTTATTAATTCTAAATTGTGTTCAATTACGATGATAGAATGCCCTTTTTCAATTAAGGCTTCGAATGATTTTAATAATTTTTTTATGTCGTGAAAATGCAATCCTGTGGTAGGTTCATCAAAAACGAACAACATTTTTTCTTTTGTCGCACCTTTAACTAAAAATGAAGCCAATTTAATACGTTGTGCTTCACCACCTGAAAGTGTTGAAGACGATTGTCCTAACTGAACATATCCTAAACCAACATCTTTTAGCGGTTGTAATTTTTGTGTGATTTTTGCTTGACCATTTGTTTCGAAGAAAGTTACTGCTTCATCGATGGTCATTTTTAATAAATCGTCGATGTTTTTGCCTTCGAAATTGACTTCTAACACTTCTTTTTTGAAGCGTTTTCCGTTACAGGTTTCGCATTCTAAATGCACATCGGCCATAAATTGCATTTCAATCGTAACTTCTCCATCACCTTTACAGGTTTCGCATCGACCGCCATCAACGTTGAATGAGAAATGTTTTGCTTGATAATTTCTTAATTTGGATGTGGTTTGTTTGGCGTATAATTCTCTAATATCGTCATACGCTTTGATATACGTAACAGGATTCGAACGTGAACTTCTTCCAATTGGATTTTGATCTACGTATTCGATGTTTTTAATGTGCGAAAAACTTCCCTCTAAATCAGTAAATTGTCCAGCTTTTTCTCCTAAACCAGTTAGCTTTTTTTGCATGGCTGGAAACAAAATTTTCTTCACCAACGTACTTTTTCCACTTCCAGAAACTCCTGTAATTACGGTTAAGCAATCTAAAGGAAACGTGACATTTATGTTTTTTAAATTGTTTTCACGAGCGCCAATCACATCAATATGATTTTTGAATTTTCTTCTTGTTTTTGGAACTGATATTTCTGCTGTTCCATTCAAATATTGCGCAGTTAACGAATCCGATTTTAGAATTTCTTCATAGGTTCCCTGTGCGACTAAATGGCCACCCAAAGTTCCAGCTTCAGGTCCGATATCTATAATCATATCGGCAGCTTTCATGATGTCTTCGTCGTGTTCTACGATGATAACGGTGTTGCCTAATTTCTTTAAATTCAGTAAAACTTCGATTAATTTTTCAGTGTCTTTTGGATGTAATCCGATACTTGGTTCATCTAAAATATACATGGAACCTACTAATGAACTTCCTAATGAAGTCGCCAAGTTAATACGTTGTGATTCGCCACCAGAAAGTGTAGCTGATTGTCGGTTTAAACTCAAATAATTCAATCCAACATTATCTAAAAAGTCTAATCTATTTTTAATTTCTAATAACAAACGTTTGGCAACTTTTAAATCATATTCTGATAATTCAATCGTATTAAAAAACGGAATTAACTTAATAATTGGTAAATCGACTAAGTCAGAAATGGTTTTTCCAGCGACTTTTATATTGTTGGTTTCTGGACGTAAACGTTTTCCATTACACGTATGACATTTTGTTTTTCCTCTGTAACGAGAAAGCATCACACGATTTTGTATTTTATAATTATTCGATTCTAAATCGGTAAAAAAGTCGTTTAAACCAGTGAAATATTTATTTCCTGTCCAAATTAGAGCTTTTTGCTCGTCCGATAATTCGAAATATGGTTTATGAATTGGGAAATCAAAATGATGTGAATTGTTTACCAATTGATCACGATACCAACCCATGCTTTCGCCACGCCAAGGAAAAATTGCATTTTCATAAACAGAAAGTGCGGTGTTGGGTACGACTAATTCGACATCAATTCCAATTACACTTCCGTAGCCTTCGCAAGTTGGACAAGCGCCGTATGGATTGTTGAAACTAAATAAATGTATATTTGGCTCTAAGAAATCTAATCCATCTAATTGGAAATTAGAATTAAATATTGAGCGGTGCGAATTGTCTGGTTCTTGTAAATATAATTCGCCTTTTCCTTCATAAAATGCAATTTGTAAGGCATCGGCAATTCGGTTTAAGAATTCTTCATCTTCTTTGACAACAATACGGTCAATGACTAACAAAATTTCTTTGTCGGACATGGTGTTTTCGTCAATCATTTCTAAAGTGGAAACAAAATCGTCCAAACGAACTGTTTGATTATCGACTAAAACACGAGCGAAACCTTGCTGTAATAAAACTTTTAGTTTATCATGTAATTTTCTACCTTCTTCTAAATGAATAGGAGCCAATAATAACCATTTCGAATCTAATTCTAAAGATTGAATGTGTTTGACCACATCTGAAACCGTATTTTTTTTAACTTCTTCGCCAGAAATTGGAGAATAGGTTCTACCAATTCGGGCATATAATAATTTTAAATAATCGTAAATTTCTGTTGAGGTTCCAACTGTTGAACGTGCATTTGTAGTGTTTACTTTTTGTTCAATGGCTATTGCTGGAGCTATTCCTTTAATGTATTCTACTTTTGGTTTGTCTAATTTTCCTAAGAATTGACGGGCGTAAGAAGATAAACTCTCGACATAACGACGTTGTCCTTCAGCATATAAAGTGTCAAAGGCTAAACTTGATTTTCCAGAACCAGAAAGTCCAGTAATCACAACCATTTGATTTCTCGGAATGGCCACATCTATATTTTTTAAGTTGTGCAATTGTGCACCTTTAATTAATATAAATTTTTTAGGTTCTAGTGTTGTAATGTCTTTTGGTATCATACAAAAAATCGAATTTTTGCAAAGATACAAATAATAACTACCATTTTTTGAATTAACAAAACCCAAATTCAATAAAAATGAATCCCATTTAATTTGGATTTATTGTGTAAAAAGTGTTAAAATTTTAGAATAAATTTGTAATTATGAAATATTTAACATTATATTTGTTCTTACTAATCTCAAAAACCAATTTGCGTATAACATAAAAATACTCTTTTTTAGAAACGAAAGTCCCAATAATCTAAAAGGTATAATTATGGCAAATAAGGTACAAACTCCAGATGCAATTTTATTACATGACTACATAAGTGGTGATGAATTAGCGCTTCAGATTTTAATTGATAGACATCAATCTAAAATTTACGGATTTATTTATTCCAAAATTCCGGATCGTTCCGTTTGTGATGATATTTTTCAAGATACTTTCATTAAAGTTATCAAAACTTTAAGAACAAAAGGCTATAATGAAGAAGGTAAATTTTTGCCTTGGGTGATGCGTATTGCTTCTAATTTAGTGATTGATTATTTTCGTCACAACAAAAAAATGCCTTTTCAGAGAGAAACGGACGAATATAGTATTTTTAATTTCATGACCGATTCAACATTGTCTATTGAAAATCAATTAATTGAAGAGCAAGTAGAATTAGATGTTAGAAAATTAGTGGAACAATTACCAGAAGACCAAAGAGAAGTAATAAAAATGCGCTTTTACGAAGATTTAAGCTTTAAAGAAATTTCTGAAATAACAGGAGTTAGTATTAATACGGCGTTGGGAAGAATGCGATATGCGGTTATCAATTTGAGAAAGATTATTGAAAAAAACAGCATTATTTTGACAAATTAAATAATGTAACACAATAATAGAGAAGTTTTTACGTTTTAGTTTAATAAACAATTAAATTAATAGATGGCAAAACTCTACTCTAAAAAAAGAAAATCAATTGAAGAAATGAAACCCAGTAAAAAAACAGTTAGTTTTATTTTGAGTTATTCGCAGGCAATGAAAATAGTAAAAGTTGGGAATCTGACTTTTGAAAACATTGTAAATTGATAAAAATGCTTCGGAATGATTTCGAAGCATTTTTTATTTTGTATCTTTTTTGTTTGCCACGAATTCACGAATTATTTGTTTTGGGAATAAATATTAAATCGACTTTGTCGATAAATAATTCGAATTAGTTATTGCTTTTATTTTTTAATTCGATAATTCGTGGCAAAAAAAACTTTATTTCGAGATGTTTTTTTTATCGTATTCTTTCAGAACCGATTTTCTTCCAATCGTTTTGGTGATAATGTCTTTTTCTAAATCCCAACCACGTGCTGGAGAATATTCTCTTCCATACCAAATGATTTGTAAGTGTAAATCGTTCCAAGTTTCTTCTGGGAAAATATTTTTAGCATCTTTCTCTGTTTCTACTACATTTTTTCCTGAAGTTAAATTCCATCGATACATTAATCTGTGAATGTGTGTATCGACAGGAAATGCTGGAACACCAAAAGCCTGACTCATCACCACACTCGCCGTTTTATGTCCGACAGCAGGAAAACTTTCTAATGCTTCAAAACTTTGTGGTACTTCGCCATTGTATTTGTCAATTAAAATATGAGACAAACCGTGGATTCCTTTGGATTTCATGGGTGATAAACCACATGGGCGAATGATTTCTTTAATTTCTTCCACACTCATTTTAATCATATCGTACGGATTATCTGCTTTTGCAAATAAAAGTGGTGTAATTTGATTGACGCGAACATCTGTGCATTGTGCCGAAAGTAAAACCGCAATCAATAAAGTATAAGGGTCTTTATGATCTAAAGGAATGGGAATTTCAGGATATAATTCGTTTAACGTATTTATAACAAATGTTGCACGTTCTTTTTTAGTCATTTTAGTATATTTGAATATAATTTCACTTCAAAAATAACTTGAAACTTGAAACAAAAAAAACTTTAAACCAAAAATATAATATGACACATTTAAAAATAGGAGATAAAGCCCCAAATTTTTCAGGAACAGATCAAAACGGAAAAGCTCATTCATTAGCAGATTATAAAGGAAAGAAGTTGGTTGTGTTTTTTTATCCAAAAGCAAATACGCCAGGATGTACAGCTGAAGCATGTGATTTAAGAGATAATTACGAGCGTTTTCAAGCGAATAATTATGAATTGCTAGGCGTAAGTGCTGATAGTGCTAAAGCACAAAAAAAGTTTGAAGAAAAATACAGTTTTCCTTTTGCTTTATTAGCGGATGAAGATAAATCTGTGATTGAAGCTTTCGGTGTTTGGGGACCAAAAAAATTCATGGGAAAAGAATATGATGGTATACACAGAACCACTTTCGTAATTGATGAAAACGGAGTTATTACTGATGTAATTGATAAAGTAAAAACAAAAGAACACGCGAGTCAGATTTTGTAAAAAAAATATAACCCTAAAAAATTAAAGCTTTTTTAGGGTTATTGAATTTTAATAATTTCCATTTGCGCCACCACCACTAAATCCGCCACCGCCAAATTCCATATCACTTTGTGGTATTTCGCTTTGAGAAGAACTAGTTTGAGAATTGATTATTAGAGCTTGAGCATTTAGAAAAATACTTTTTTCGGAATTTCTGTCTTCTTGAAAAGTAATTCCAGTTTCTTTGTTTTTTAAAAATCGTATTGTAAAATAAGAAAGTAAGAATAGAATAATTCCTCCAATTGTTAAAGCAATTTCAATCGGTAAAATAGAATAATAATATCTTATTGTAAAAATAGAAAACACAAGAGTTAAAATACTGATATAAAATAATATTCGATCTTTGTTTTTTAAAGCGAAATAAAAATATAAAACAGGTATTAAAAAAGTTAAAATGTAAAAGACAAAAGCAAACGGAATATCATTATTTTTAGTAACAACAATATGTAAAAGTTCTTGAGATAGTTCTCTTACTACCAAATAGTTTAATGAAAAATAAGCTAATAAATAACTGAATATTTCTACTATTTGTATGGCGTTTTTGTAAATATAAAATTCTGAATTTTTACTTAGTTTTTTACAAATTAAAAACAAAAGAGCAGCTATTAGTAATCCGAAAAACGGTAAATATAACGCATCAATTATTTTATATTCTACAACAGAATAAAACACCGTTAAAACGATACCAATACAAGAAGAAAGAGCAGAAATGGTATGTATGTATCTTATTGCGCAAGCTATTCCAATGAAAATCATTGTAATAAATGAGTACAAAAACGTTTCGGTATTAATGCCAATTGCGACACAAATTGAGATTTGTAAACCTAAAATAAAAGCATCTTCTAAACCGTGTCGAAAATAAGTTTGTTTGGTTATTATTTCTGCACCAACACTCCCAATTATAAAATATATAAATGGAATAATTTTATAGTTACTTTCAAAAGCTGACATTAAAAAAAATGAAATTGAGCCTAATATGGATGAGTATAATAAACAGCCAAGCAAGAAAAAAGCAAGTCGAATAAACCCATTTTCTGAAGTTTTAAAAGCATCTAATTGATTTGAAATATTTTTTTGTTTTTCTTTTGAGATAAATTTAGTGTTTAACAACAATTTTGCTTCTTGGCTTAATAAGTTGTTTTCTAAATCGGATTTATTGTAAGCTATCATTTTTTTCTTTGTTAAAGGCGATTACTAATTTGAAGAACATCATTATTGAACCTATAAAATAAAAAGGAATTAGTATGAAAAATAAACTTAAAAATTCTGAAAAATCAATTTGATCAAATAGTCTAAATAAGATAAAATTAAAAGCAATGTAACTATAAACTACGCAAAATATAAAAATTGAAATTGCCATTTGTTTTTTACTCAAAAGATAAAAATAATAGGTAAAGCCAACTAAAAACGGTACAATAACGAACCATATGTTGGTTAATAATCCAGAAAGGATGCAAATACCAATTAAATGTAAAGCAAATGTTATAAACACAAATTCGAAATGTTTTTTCAAGTTATGTTGCTCGCAATACTTATTCCAAAGAAGTATAATAATTCCTAAAGCTAAACCAGAAAATGTTAAATATAAATTATTGTAAATTTCATTTACAAATAATGTTTTAGGAGTTAAAGTGATTCCGATAAAAGAGGTAAGAGCTGTCAATGCAATGGATAAGACGGTTTTGTTGTCGAAATAATAAGCAATACAAAAACAAAAAAATGCTGAAATTAAGGAAACAAATTTATAATCGCTACCAAATATTGCATATTGAAATTGTATATATCCAATAAATATAGTGGCTAAAATACTTCCTAAAAGTACAATATAATCATATAAAGGATTATCAAATAGCACTTCATTTTTATTCCAAGGTTTTACTTTTTTATAACTAAAATAAAAACAAATAATTATGATAATAAAGTTAATTGCCAGAATTGCCAGGTGTCCAATACTATCAATATTTTTATATATTAAAATCCCAATACCAGAAGTGAATAGAAGTATTGAAATGTATAAAAAAGACAATAGTTCATTGTGTAATGAAAAAATGCCTTGTTTTCTATAACTTACAATTTCTTTATGTTCTTCATCTGAAATTAGATTATTTTCTGCTAATTTTTTCGATAAAAATTCGTTTATGTTTATCATTTGTATTTTGAAGTTTATCAAATATAAAATATTTGAACGTATAAAATAAAAAAACCGTCAAAATTGACGGTTTTCATAACTATTATTTTTTTTAAGAATTCTTACAAATCAAATCCCATATTTACGCCTAATTTATCGGCAATAATACGAGCAATTTTTCCTTTTAATTCTGGGATTTTTACACTATTTGTGACTTCACTTGTGAACGCATACATCAATAAAGCCTTAGCTTCTTTTTTACCAATTCCACGTTGTTGCATGTAAAACATAGCATTTTCGTCTAATTGTCCAATCGTACAACCGTGAGAACATTTTACATCATCTGCAAAAATTTCTAACTGAGGTTTGGCATTTACAGTAGCTTTATCGCTTAATAAAATATTATTGTTTTGCTGAAAAGCATTCGTTTTTTGCGCTTCTTTTTCTACGTAAATCTTACCATTGAAAACACCAGTTGAACTATCATTTAAAATGGTTTTATAATTTTGGTGACTTTCGCAATTTGGTGTCGCGTGTTGCACTAAAGTATAATGGTCAACGTGTTGTTTGTCGCCAATAATTGTAATTCCTTTTAAAGTCGAATCAATATGTTCTCCTTGATGATAGAAATTTAAATTGTTTCTCGTAATATTTCCTCCAAAAGAGAAAGTATGCACTGAAGCATGACTGTCTTGTTTTTGAGCAATGTACGTATTGTCAATTAAATTCGCAGTTTGTAAATCATTCTGAATTTTATAATAATCCACAATGGCGCGTTTTTGAGCAAAAATTTCAGTAACCGAATTCGTTAAAACCGGATTGCTATTTAAACTCTGATGACGTTCTACAATTTGCACATGTGCATTTTCACCCACAATAATTAAGTTACGCGGTTGTGTCATTAATGCAGCTTCAGAACCTGTTGAAAAATATAAAATTTCAATAGGTTTGTCAACCACTTTGCTTTTCGGAACATTTACATAAGCACCTTCTTGAGAAAAAGCAGTGTTTAATGAAGTTAAACTATCTTCCGTATTCGCAATTTTGTTGAAATATTCATCAATATACATTTTGTATTTAGGTTTGGTTAAAGCCGAAGACATTAAACAAACATCCAAACCATCGTGCGTAGTTGAAGATAAGTATGAACTGAATTTCCCGTCAATAAATACAACTTTATAAGTATCAACTTCATTTAAGAAGTATTTTTTTACATCAGCAAATTCTATTGTATTTTCTTTTTTTGCAAATACACTAAAATCATTTTTTAAAATAGCATTTAGGGATGTGTATTTCCATGCTTCCTCTTTTTTAGTTGGGAAACCTTTATTTTCGAAGTTTTTTATAGCTGAAGTTCTAATGTCGTGTAAATCAGAGTTTACATCAGCAATTTTTTCTTCAAACGCCATAAAAGACGATAGTATTTTTTCTTTTAATTCCATTTTTCGTGTTTATGGTTTATGGTTTTTAGTTTATAGTTACGAGAACAATAAACAATAAACTACAAACAATTATACCAATTCGTTTTTAATCCAATCGTACCCTTTTTCTTCTAATTCTAAGGCTAAAGAAGCATCGCCAGATTTAACGATTTTTCCGTCCATTAATACGTGTACAAAATCAGGAACAATATAATCTAATAAACGTTGGTAGTGTGTGATAACTAAAACTGCGTTGTTTTCATTTTTCAATTTGTTGACACCATTGGCAACAATACGTAATGCATCGATATCTAAACCAGAATCTGTTTCATCCAAAATAGCTAATTTTGGTTCTAACATGGCCATTTGAAAAATTTCGTTACGTTTTTTCTCCCCACCTGAAAACCCTTCGTTTAAAGAACGAGATAAGAATTTTCTATCCATTTCTAATAATTCCGATTTTTCACGAATTAGCTTTAGCATTTCGTTAGCAGGCATATCTTCTTGTCCGCGTGCTTTACGAGATTCGTTGATAGCTGTTTTGATAAAGTTAGTAACAGAAACACCTGGAATTTCTACCGGATATTGGAACGATAAGAAAACACCTTTGTGTGCTCTTTCTTCTGGAGCTAATTCAGAAATATCTTCACCTTCTAAAAGGATTTCACCTTCAGAAACTTCATAATTTTCGTTTCCAGCAATGATAGAAGAAAGTGTACTTTTTCCAGCACCATTTGGTCCCATAATAGCATGAACTTCTCCAGCTTTGATTTCTAAATTAATTCCTTTTAATATTTCCTTATCTTCAACTGAAGCGTGTAAATTTTTTATTGATAACATTGTATGAATGTGTTTTTTTATTCTGATTTATATTTGATTAACCTACTGAACCTTCTAAACTAATTTCCAATAATTTCTGAGCTTCAACTGCAAATTCCATTGGTAATTTGTTTAATACTTCTTTACTGAAACCGTTTACAATTAAAGCAATCGCTTTTTCAGTTGGAATTCCACGTTGGTTGCAATAAAACACTTGGTCTTCTCCAATTTTTGAAGTCGTTGCTTCGTGTTCAATTTTGGCACTTGTGTTTTTACTTTCGATATATGGAAACGTGTGTGCTCCACAATTATTACCCATTAATAGACTATCACATTGTGAAAAGTTACGAGCATTATCAGCGTTTTTACTAATTTGAACTAATCCACGGTAACTGTTTTGTGATTTACCTGCTGAAATTCCTTTAGAAATAATAGTTGATCTCGTGTTTTTACCTAAGTGAATCATTTTTGTTCCTGTATCCGCTTGTTGGTAATTGTTTGTCACCGCGATAGAGTAGAACTCACCAATTGAATTGTCACCTTTTAATACACAAGATGGATATTTCCAAGTTACTGCTGAACCAGTTTCCACTTGTGTCCAAGATATTTTCGCGTTTTTCTCGCATAAACCTCTTTTCGTTACGAAGTTGAAAACACCACCTTTTCCTTCTTTATTTCCAGGATACCAGTTTTGAACGGTTGAATATTTGATTTCAGCATCGTCTAAAGCAATTAATTCTACTACTGCGGCGTGTAATTGATTTTCATCACGACTTGGAGCCGTACAACCTTCTAGGTAAGATACATAACTTCCTTCGTCAGCGATTACTAAAGTTCTTTCAAATTGTCCCGTTCCACCTTGATTGATACGGAAATATGTTGATAGTTCCATTGGACAACGAACGCCTTTTGGAATATAACAGAAACTTCCATCAGAGAAAACGGCCGAATTTAAAGCGGCATAAAAATTATCTTTTTGAGGCACAATCGTACCTAAATATTTTTTAACTAATTCTGGATGTTCTTGAATGGCTTCAGAAATTGGACAGAAAATAATTCCTTTTTCTCCTAAAGTCTTTTTGAATGTTGTAGCAACAGAAACAGAATCTACCACAATATCCATTGCGATATTGTTCATTTTTTTCTGTTCATCAAGAGAAATACCCAATTTCTTGTACATTTCTAATAATTCTGCATCCACATCATCTAATGTTTTGTTTGGATCCGATTTTTTTGGAGCTGAATAATAAGCAATAGCTTGAAAATCTGGTTTTGTATAGTTTACATTAGCCCATTCTGGTTCTAACATTTCTTTCCAAGCAGCAAATGCTTCCAAACGCCAATCTGTCATCCATTGTGGTTCGTTTTTCTTTTTAGAAATCGCACGCACAATATCTTCATTTAAACCAATAGGAAACGTTTCCGATTCTAATTCTGTGTAAAATCCGTATTCGTATTCTTTATTTTCTAATTCGACCTTTAAGTCGTCTTCTGTGTATTTTGACATTTTATTTTTTTTGTAAACATTAAGAGATTGTGGTTAATTAAGATTTCGACTTAATGACACTTAATTTCTAAATGGTTTAAATTTTTAATTATAACGAAAAACTTTCCCCACATCCACAAGTTCTTTGTGCATTCGGATTATTGAAAACAAATCCTTTTCCGTTTAAACCGCCAGAAAATTCTAAAACCGTTCCTGCTAAATACAAAAATGATTTTTTTTCAACGGCAATTTTTACATTATTGTCTTCAAAAACTTTATCGTTTTCACCAATTTCTTTATCGAACTTTAACTCGTAAGAAAGACCAGAGCAACCACCACTTTTTACGCCTACTCGAACGTAATCGTTAGTAGCATCAAATCCTTCTTCGGTCATCATATTGACAATTCTTTTACTTGCCGATTCAGATACTTTTATCATAACTTGGTTATTTTTATGTGTCATGTAATTCGAAGAAAAAAACCTCATAATTCTTGAGATTTATTACTTAGATAAGTACATTGTTATTTTGATTTTGTCTAAATT
Source organism: Flavobacterium facile (assembly GCF_036321945.1). Lineage (NCBI taxonomy): Bacteria > Pseudomonadati > Bacteroidota > Flavobacteriia > Flavobacteriales > Flavobacteriaceae > Flavobacterium > Flavobacterium facile. The sequence continues at coordinate 36,104 of NZ_JAZAYT010000028.1, read as the reverse complement.
AACTGCAAATATAAGTCATAAATTGCTTTTTACAAGGTTTGATAACATTTTTATAACTTATATAAGGATAGTTTCAATTTATTGAAAATTTTGTAATTTGGCTAAAAATTATAAAAATGAAATTATATCCAATAGAAGCAGGAAATTTTAAGTTAGATGGAGGCGCTATGTTTGGCGTTGTCCCGAAAACAATTTGGAATAAAACCAATCCCGCAGACGAAAATAATTTAATAGATATTGCCGCAAGATGTTTATTAATTGAAGACGGAATTAAACTGACTTTAATCGATAACGGAATGGGAAACAAACAATCCGATAAGTTTTTTGGTTATTATTCGATTTGGGGCGATGAAAGTTTAGATAAGTCATTAGCCAAACTTGGATTTCATAAAGATGATATTACAGATGTATTTATGACACATTTGCACTTTGATCATTGTGGTGGTTCGGTAGTTTGGAATAAAGACAGAACGGGGTATGAAGTGGCGTTTAAAAATGCTAATTTCTGGACCAACGAAAACCATTGGGAATGGGCAACGAAACCCAATTCTCGTGAAAAGGCTTCTTTTCTGCATGAAAATATTATTCCGATGCAAGAAAGTGGACAATTGAAATTTATTAATCGACCTAATGGAGATTTCTTAGAAAAATCTGAACTTGGTTTTGATATTTTCTTCGCTGATGGTCATACCGAAAAACAAATGTTACCTCATATTAATTATAAAGGAAAAACAATTGTTTTTTGCGCCGATTTATTAGCAACAGCCGGACATATTCCAATCCCTTATGTTATGGGTTATGATACACGTCCGTTATTAACATTAGACGAAAAAGCAAAGTTTATGAATGCCGCAGCAGATAATAATTATTACTTGTTTTTAGAGCACGATGCGCACAATCAAATCATTACCGTTGAAAGAACTGAAAAAGGAGTAAGACTAAAAGAAGTTTTTACTTGCGAAGATATTTTTTAAAAAAATGCACTAAAGTGTAACAGAATACAAGTTATGCCTACTAATATCAAACAATTTGAATAATTAAATTAATATATATGAAAATACAATTTAAACCTTTGTTTTTATCTGCAGCTATTGCGTTAGCATTAACAGGTTGTGGATCAGCTAAAATGGTTTCAGCCCCAGTTGAAAGTATTGATAAAATGCCTTTAAAAACAACTCCTTTAGCGGAAAAAGATTTGCAACGTTGGAGTCATTTGGATTTAGTAAAAGATACGGTTCCTGGAATGAGTGTGGATAAAGCTTACGCTGAATTACTTAAAGGAAAAAAAGGAACTAAAGTTATTGTTGGAATTGTAGATTCTGGTGTAGATATTAATCACGAAGATTTAAAAGCTGTAATTTGGACGAACCCAAAAGAAATCGCAGGAAACAAAATTGATGACGATAAAAACGGATATGTAGATGATATTCATGGTTGGAATTTCTTAGGAAATGCTGTTCATGAGCAATTGGAAATGACGCGTATTGTAAAAAAAGGACCAAGTACTCCAGAATATGCTAAAGCTAAAGCAAAATTAGACGAAGAAATTCAAGGTTTACAAGGTAATAAGCAACAGTTAGATATGATTTTAAATGCTGAAAAAGCAATTAAAACACATTTGAAAAAAGATAATTTTACTTTAGAAGAAGTTAAAAAAATTGAAACAACTGATCAAAGTTTATTGCAAGCTAAAATGATGTTCTCTCAAATTTTAGCTCAAACTCCAAAAGCAGAATTCGATAAACAAATTGAGGAATTTAAAGATTATGTTTACGGTCAATTAAACTACAATTTGAATGTAGATTTTGATGGTAGAAAAATCGTTGGAGATAATCCAAATGACCTTACTGATACAAAATACGGTAACAATAATGTTGTAGGTCCAGAACCAAAAGAAGCAAAACATGGAACGCACGTTGCTGGAATTGTTGCTCAAGTTAGAGGTAACAAAAAAGGTGGAGATGGTGTAGCGAGTACAGTAGCAATTATGGCTGTTCGTGCGGTGCCAAATGGTGATGAATACGATAAAGATATTGCTTTAGGAATTCGTTATGCTGTAGATAATGGTGCGAAAGTAATTAACGGTTCTTTCGGAAAATATTTTTCTCAAAATAAAGAATGGGTTATCGATGCTATCAAATATGCAGAGTCTAAAGATGTACTTTTAGTTATCGCAGCTGGAAATGAATCTTTTGATTTAGATGTTACAAATAAATATCCAAATGATACGTATGATAATTCTCCTGAGTTTGCTAAAAATGTATTAATAATTGGTGCTCTTTCTCCAGAATATGGTTCGAAAATGGTGGCAGGTTTTTCTAATTACGGGAAAAATAATGTAGATATTTTCTCTCCTGGAGACAAAATTTATGCAACAACACCTTTAAATACTTACGAATATTTACAAGGAACTTCAATGGCTTCGCCAAATGTTGCTGGTGTTGCTGCATTGGTTCGTTCTTACTATCCAAGTTTAACTGCAGTTCAAGTAAAACAAGTAATTATGGAAAGTGGAACTTCATTGACAAATACTGTTTCTATTGGAGAAGACAAACATAAAGCAGGTTTTGCAGAGGTTTCTAAATCTGGTAAAATTGTGAATGCATATAATGCGTTACTTTTAGCTGAAAAAATGGCTAAAAAATAATTCTTATAAAATCGTTAAAAAACCACAAAGTTTAAACTTCGCGTTTATCTTTGTGGTTTTCTTATTTATACCAAAATATTACTTATGAAGAATTTAATTACTACTATGTTTGTCCTTGTTGTAGGATTTTCGTTTGCACAAAACAATCCAAATTCTGGCTATTGGCAACAACACGTTGATTATAAAATGAACGTAAATATTGATGTCAAAAAATACCAATACAAAGGAAATCAAGAATTGGTATACACAAATAATTCCCTTGATACTTTAAGAAAGGTGTATTATCATTTATATCCAAATGCTTTTCAACCAGGAAGTGCTATGGATATGCGTTTGCAAACTATCTCAGATCCAGACAAGCGTATGGTTCGAAAATTCACAAAAGAAAATAAAGAAGTAAAAGAAAGTAGAATTAGTACGTTGAAACCAAACGAAATTGGCTATTTAAATGTTACTAATTTCAAACAAAACGGAGTTGCAGCCCAAACTAGAGTAGTAGGAACTGTTTTAGAAGTGACTTTACCAAAAGCTATTTTACCAAAATCATCTTCTAATTTTACTTTGGATTTTGATGGACAAGTTCCTTTACAAATTCGTCGTTCAGGAAGAAATTCAGAAGAAAATGTAGCGCTTTCTATGACGCAATGGTTTCCAAAAATGGCAGAATATGACTTTGAAGGTTGGCATGCGGATACGTATATCGCTAGAGAATTTCACGGTGTTTGGGGAAATTTTGATGTAAAAATTACAATCGATAAAAACTATACAATTGGTTCTACAGGATATCTTCAAAATAAAAATGAAATTGGAAAAGGGTATGAAGATGCTGGAGTTGTAGTAACTTATCCTAAAAAAGCTAAAACCTTAACTTGGCATTTTGTAGCCCCTAATGTGCACGATTTTGCTTGGGGAGCAGATCCAGAATACATCCACGATAAAATTATGGGTGAAAACGAAACAGAATTGCACTTTTTCTATAAAAATAAAAAAGAGAATTTAGAAAATTGGAAAAAAATGCAACCAAAAACAGCAGAATTATTGGCCTATTTCAATAAAAATGTGGGGCAATATCCATACAAACAATATTCAGTAATTCAAGGTGGAGATGGTGGAATGGAATACGCTATGTGTACATTAATTACTGGAAACAGAAGTTATGGAAGTCTAGTTGGTGTTACCGCTCACGAATTTGCACACAGTTGGTTTCAACATATTTTAGCTACAAACGAATCGAAACATTGTTGGATGGACGAAGGTTTTACATCTTATATTTCAAATTTAGCAATGGACAAAATTTTACCTCCAAAAGAACCAGAAAGTCCCTTTGCAGATTCGTATAAAAATTATGTTTATTTGGCCAATTCAGGGAAAGAACAACCTTTAACAACTCACGCCGACAGATACGATTTAAATCAAACATACGGAATTGGTGCTTACAGTAAAGGTGAAGTTTTCTTGGCGCAATTGGGTTATATTATTGGCATGGAAAATCTTCAAAAAACCATTAAAAAATATTACTCAGATTATAAATTCACACATCCAACGCCAAACGATATTAAAAGAACAGCAGAAAAAGTTTCTGGTGCGAATTTAGATTGGTATTTAAACGAGTGGACGCAAACTACAAACACCATCGATTACGCTATTAAATCTGTGGAAAGTAATAAAATTGTTTTAGAAAGAAAAGGTAGAATGCCAATGCCAATCGATTTAATTGTTGAGTTCGAAAATGGTAAAAAAGAATATTTTTACATTCCGAATACATTAATGCGTTGGGAAAAACAAAATCCATATACGACTTTAACAAGAAACGTATTAGCAGGATGGGATTGGGCAATACCAACTTATTCTATTGAAATAGCGAAAGAAAAAGGTGCAATTAAATCTGTAATTATTGATCCAAGTGATTTAATGGCGGATGTAAAAAAAGAAGATAATGTGTTTCCGAAAAAATAACAGAAACAACAACATATTCTAAAAAAATAATATTAAATTAGATTTCAAATTACTTACAGATGCAAGATAAAACATTAATTGGTAGTGAAGAATGGTGCTCGTTTCCGCAATTAGGAATTCCAGCAATTAAAGCACGTGTCGATTCTGGAGCAAAAACTTCAGCGTTACACGCTATCAATATCAAGATTTTTGAAAAGAATGGTGCCGAATGGTTAAAATTCGATATCAATCCAATCCAAAATAATTCGAAATCAATTATTCATTGTGAAGCACAATTAGTGGATCAAAGAATTGTAAAAAGCTCTAACGGAACGCGAGAAAAAAGATACGTTATCCGAACTGATGTTGAACTTGGTGAACATAATTGGATAGTTGAGGTGACGTTAACTAACAGAGATTCCATGGGATTCAGAATGTTGTTAGGTAGAGAAGCTATGGTGGGAAGATTAATCGTCGACCCAGAAAAAAAGTTCGAATTAGGACAACCTTCAACAGAAAGTTTAAAAGAATATTATTATAATGAACCTAGTAAAAAAGGATTGAAAATTGGACTTTTAGCCAGTAATCCTGAATTATATAGTAATAGAAGAATTATTGAAGCTGGTGAAATGCGTGGACACGAAATGCATTTCTTAAACTTGAAATATTGTTACATGAAATTGAGTGCTTCGAATCCAGAAATCCATTATCGTGGCGGTTTGGTTTTGAACGATTTCGATGCGATTATCCCACGTATTCGTCCAAGTATGACCTATTACGGTTGTGCGTTAACGCGTCAGTTTGAAGCTTTAAAAGTTTTTGCTTTGAATAATGCTGCTGCAATTACACAATCCAGAGATAAATTATTTTCGTTACAATTATTATTAAATAGTGGTGTAGATATTCCTACAACAGGTTTTGCGAATTCACCATTAGATACAGATGATTTAATTAAAATGGTTGGTGGTTCGCCATTAATCGTAAAATTATTAGAAGGAACTCAAGGTAAAGGTGTGGTTTTAGCCGAAACGAAAAAAGCTGCTGAGTCTGTAATCAATGCTTTCAAAAGTTTAAATGCAAATATTTTAGTGCAAGAATTCATCAAAGAAGCGAACGGAAAAGATTTACGTTTGTTTGTGGTGGATGGAAAAGTGGTTGCGGCTATGCAACGTGAAGCGGCTCCTGGTGAATTCCGTGCTAATATCCATTTAGGAGGAACGGCTTCTGTTGTGAAAGTCACAGCAGATGAGAAAAAAATTGCAATAAAAGCAGCTAAAGCCATGAATTTAAAAGTCGCTGGAGTAGATATTATTCGTTCTAGTAAAGGTCCGTTGTTGTTAGAAGTAAATTCTTCTCCAGGATTAGAAGGAATTGAAGGCGCAACTCAAAAAGACATTGCTGGCGAAATGATTAAAGCCATCGAGAAAAATTTTAAATAAAATTATATGAAAAGTCAGTACAAAATTCCGTTAGTTTTATTTCTTTTGGGAATGTTATTAACTATTGTTGGAGCGCTTTTTAAAATAATGCATTGGCCATTTGCAAGTATGCTTTTAATTTCTGGAACACTAAGTGAAGCCATTGCAATTATTTCTATTATTGTAATCGTATTAAAAAAAAATTAAATGAATCCATATATAGACATTGTTATAAGATGCATTTGTGTTTACTTTTTTATGGTAATTGCTTTGCGCATTTTCGGTAAAAAAGAATTATCGCAATTAAATGCTTCAGACATTGTCTTGATTTTATTGATTAGCAACGCCGTTCAAAACGCCATGGTGGGAAGTGATATTTCATTAGAAGGTGGAATTATAGCAGCATTTTCTCTGTTTTTAGTCAATTTTATATTTAAAAAAACGATTAATAGATCTGCTTTTTTAAGTCAATTGGTACAAAGTAAACCTGAGATTTTAATTCATGACGGAATAATTGATTTTAAAGCATTATCAAAATTAGACATTACTTCTGATGAATTAGATGAAGTTATTAGAGAACATGGTTTGGAAAATTATAAGCATGTAAAATTAGCTATGTTTGAGATAAACGGAAGCATAAGTGTGATTTCAGGAAATGACAATTTAATACAAACCAAACATAAAAGAATTCATAAATCGCTAAGTTAATGGACGATAAATTTAAAAAATTATTACTCATAATTATTGGTTGCAGTTTTATTGTAGCTTTTGGTGCTTTATTTAAAATTATGGAATGGCCAGGCGCGACTCTAATTTTCAATGTTGGTGTAGTTTTAGAAATCATTTTCGGAGCTACAATTATGGTTTATCTTTTGAAAAATAAAAACAAGTAATGGCTTTAGAATTTAAAACAGTTTGCGAAAAATGTTCTGCTGCTTTAAACATGCAATCAGAAGCGTGTATTTGTAGCTATGAATGTACTTTTTGTGAAACTTGTTCAAACGAGATGGGATTTGTTTGTCCAAATTGCACAGGCGAATTAGTTAAAAGACCCAAACGTAAAAAAGAAGCCTAATGGAAATTCTATCAAAAATTAGCATCGTAATTGTAGCTTTTCTTCACCTTTATTTTTTATGGTTAGAAATGTTTGTTTGGACAACAACAGGTAAAAAAGTATTTAAAACTTTACCCGAACATTTATTTGAACCCACTAAAACATTAGCCGCCAATCAAGGTTTGTATAACGGATTTTTAGCTGCTGGTTTACTTTGGTCTTTGTTTATTTCCGATGTTAGTTGGAGTAAAAATATCGCTTTTTTCTTTTTAGGATGTGTTTTAGTTGCCGCCTTATATGGTTGGTATTCGGTTTCTAAAAAGATCTTTTTCGTACAAGGAATTCCAGCTATAATAGGAATTGTATTGGTGTTTTTGAGATAGTTTAGAAGAGCTAAGTAAAAAGAGCCAAGTAAAAAATCAGAATAAAAGAAAAAGGCAAAAGTTTCGAATAATTCAACTTTTGCCTTTTTCAATATGTTTTAGTCAATTCAAACCGCTTTACTTGGCTCTTTTTACTTTTTACTTTTGCCTTAATTTACGCTTCTACTTGAAAACTTTTCAAAAAATGAATGGACTTTTCAATATCGTAATGTAAAATTCTATCTTCTGTAACCAAAGGCACATCTTCTCTGTAAGTTTTTACAAACATTTCAATAAAATCACTTGATTTTAAAGGTCTTCTGAATTCAATAGCTTGTGAAGCGTTGAATAATTCGATAGCTAAAATGCGTTCTAAATTCTCTACAATTTTTAAGGTTTTTGTCGCCGCATTCGCACCCATACTCACGTGATCTTCTTGTCCGTTACTCGAAACAATACTATCAATACTTGCTGGTGTTGCTAATTGTTTATTCTGACTCACAATACTCGCCGCTGTATATTGTGGAATCATAAATCCAGAATTCAATCCTGGATTGCTGACTAAAAACGCAGGCAATTCTCTTAAACCAGAAATCAATTGATACGTTCTTCTTTCTGAAATACTTCCTAATTCTGCCAAAGCAATTCCTAAATAATCTAACGACATCGCTAAAGGTTGTCCGTGGAAATTTCCTCCTGAAATAATTTCATCTTCACCCACAAAAATATTTGGATTGTCCGTCACCGAATTAATTTCCGTAGTGAATACTTTTTTCACGTGGTCAATCACATCTTTAGAAGCACCGTGAACTTGTGGAATACATCTGAAAGAATACGGATCTTGTACGTGTTTTTTAGGTTGTGCGATAATTTCGCTATCTTCTAACAACTCTAACATATGAGCTGCAGTAGATAATTGTCCTTTATGTGGTCGAACCAAATGAATCAATTCATTGAATGGTTCTTTTCTTCCATCAAAACCTTCTAAAGAAACTGCAGCTACGATATTTGCTAATTGTGATAATTTATCTGCTTGAATTAAATTATAAACGCCATAAGCACTCATAAACTGCGTTCCGTTTAATAAGGCTAAACCTTCTTTCGATTTTAAAGTAATAGGAGCTAAGTTTAACTTTTCTAAAACTTTATGTGCTGGTTGACGAAAACCATCGTAATATACTTCTCCTTCGTTAATTAAAGGCAAACATAAATGGGCTAAAGGCGATAAATCTCCACTTGCTCCTAATGAACCTTGTGTATAGACAACTGGTAAAATATCGTTATTGTAAAAATCGATTAAACGAGTAACAGTTGCTAATTGCACACCTGAATGTCCGTAACTTAACGATTGGATTTTTAATAACAACATGATTTTTACAATCTCGTGTGGTACTTCGTCACCAGTTCCACAAGCGTGAGATTTCATTAAGTTTTCTTGAAGTTTGGTTAAGTTTTCGGTCGAAATTTTAATATTGTATAACGAACCAAAACCGGTATTAATTCCATAAATAGCTTTGTCGTTTGAAGCCATTTTTTCATCTAAATAAGTTCTGCATCTTTCAATTTTTGAAGTTGCTTCTTCTGAAAGTCCTAGTTTTTTGCCTTCGAAAACAATTTCTCTAACTTTATCTATGGTAAGTAATGATGAATCTATATAATGCATTTGTTTTTATTTTAGATGCCAAAATTCCATAAACAATTCTAAAATTCCAACAATTATTAATAATAATTACTGATTTTTATTAAAATGATAATTTATTCCTCAATTTGGTTTCTTTTTTTAGGAATTTTCAATACTTTAGCAACTTAAAATTTTATAACTACATATAATGAAAAATACTGCATTAACAGCTATTCACGAAAGTTTAGGAGCGAATGTTTTAGTTTTAAATATTTTTTTTATACAATTTCATCAACAAATCTAAAACTATGAAAAAACAGTACCTTGCTTTCTTTCTATTTGTTAACTTTCTAGTACATTCTCAAATAGTTGATTTACCGAATACTCAATTTAAAAACATTTTAACTTTTACAAATTGTGTAGATACTGATTTTGATGGTATTCCTGATGCTGATGCGGATACGAATAATGATAATGATATAGATTACAATGAAGTTTATGCTGTTTATGATTTGTTCATTGATGGTAATTTAACATCATTAGAAGGAATTGAAAACTTTACCCATATTTCCACATTAAGTATTAAAAACACCTTGATGACTTCAATCGATCTATGTTGTTTTAATAGTCTTGAGTCTTTTAAAGTAAATAATAATTCAAATTTAAAAAGATTATCAATAATATATTTTAATAATTTAAGCTCGTTGGATTGCTCTAATAATCAACTGATTTCATTGCAAATTAATGAAACTACTAATATTGAAAGTATAATTTGCAGCAATAATAATTTTAGTTTATTATATTTATCGCACTTGAATTATTTAAAAAATTTAAATTGTTCTAACAATATATTAAATTCAATTTATGTAAACAGAAATAACTATTTCAATACTTTAGAATTTAATAACAACCAAAACCTAAGTTATATTTGTTGTAATGAAAGTGATACATCACTATTTCAAACAAAATTGAATAACTACAGTATGACTGGCGTTACATTAACTGATCAATGTAATACTACACCTCCTTGTATTAATGGTGCAATTTGTTTTGTAGATTCTCGATTGAAAAATAGAATTTTAACAAATACTCCAAATATTGACAATAACTATGATGGAGAAATACAATTTTCAGAAGCACCTTTATTGACATCATTACGAGTTTATAATTCAACTTCTTTAGATGATGTTGCACATTTTACGAATTTGCAAAATTTAGAAATTGAAAATTCTAACTTAACTTTAGATACTGATTTAGATTTAACATCTTTAAATCAATTACGAGAGGTATACATTAAAGATGTAACGAGTTTATTGAGTGTAAATTTGAATAATTTAAGTAATTTAACAAATCTTACATTAAATAATTTAAATAATTTATCAAATTTAAATTGCGATGGATTAACCAATTTAATAACTTTTGATATTATAGAAAATAACTGGTTAAATAATTTTACTATAAATAACGCCACTAGTCTAACAAAATTAAATACAAACAACAATTTTTTATCAACAATTACTATTCAAAATTGTAATAATTTAGTGGAATTAAATTGTAGTAATAATAATTTATCTGCAATTAATTTAACACCCTTAACTAATTTAGAAACATTAAACGTTAGTAGTAATAAAATTGGAAATCTAGTTTTAAATGGTTTGTCTAATTTGAGGTTTTTAAATTGTAATTCAAATTTGTTAACTTTTTTAGATGTAACTCCATTACTTAGTTTGCAAGATTTAAATTGTGGTGGCAACAATTTAATGTCAATATTTATGAAAAAGAATAATTCTACTCCAATATTGACAAATTTTTACGCTAGCTACAATCCAAATCTTTCTCATATTTGTGCTGACCCTGTTGATTTTACCGTAATTCAAAGTTATTCACTACCTTCTGCAATGCTATTAGATTCTAATTGTGATTATGCTAGTCCTTGTGGAAATGGTATTGTATGTATTGGTGATATAAATTTCAAAAACAAATTAAGAGCTCTAGGGGTCGATACTAATAATGATAACAAAATACAGGTAAGCGAGGCGCTCTTAATTACAAACTTAAATATATCTACTTCAGAAACGAATACAACAAATGATATAGTTAATCTAATTGGAATTGAGGCTTTTACAAACTTACAAACACTTAATTGTAGTGGTAATAGTATTTCTGTATTAAACATTTCATCGTTGTCTAATTTAGTTAATTTGAATTGTAATTATAATAAAATTAAGACTTTGAATTTAAGTGGACTTTCAAATTTAGTAACCGTACAGTGTATTAATAATAAAATTGAAAACATTAATTTAACACAACTAACATCATTAAAAAATTTGAATTGTAATAATAATGAACTAGTAACTGTTAATTTATCAAACTTGTTAAATTTAGAAGTTTTAAGTTGCTATAATAATCTTCTAACTTCTTTAGATTGTGTTAGTTTACCAAGATTAAAATCACTGAATTGTGGAAATAATTATCTTACGAGTTTAAATGTTTCCAATTTGGTTGCAATAGAATATATTTATTGTGCTTCTATAAATAACCAGCATATTTCAATTTTAGATTTTTCTAATTTAACTACTTTAAAAACACTTTTAATTGTAGATATCTATTCAAATGCTAATTATAGTTATAATATTACTTATGATCAATTAAAATTAGTTGGACTGATAAACTTAGAAATATTACATTATCAAGGAAAAAATGGGATAACACAGGATTTAACTCAAATGATTAAACTTAGAGAACTAAGAGGTTCTTATAATGTTAATACTTCAGGGCTACAAAGATTAGAAAAAGTTCGATTTAGCATTGCTGAAGAATTGGATTTAAGTACAACTTTAGTGTTAAGCGAACTTATTGTGGGCAATATAAATCATTTGAATATTAAAAATGGATTATTTACACCTATAACTCTTGGACCAATGAGTACAATGGGTACAATTTGTTTGGACGAATCAGAAAGAGCTTATATTTCAAGTAATTATGGAAATGCGCAATGGGTTTTTGAAGGCTATAATAGTTATTGTACCTATGAGCCAGGAGGTAATTTTAAAACTATTACGGGTAATTTAATTTTTGACTATAATAATAATGGTTGTGATATTAACGATGGTAAATTAAGTTATTCAAAAATTAAAACAAATATTAATTCAGGATTCAACTATACTTATACAAATAATCAAGGAAGTTACGTAATAAATACAACCCAAAACAATGTAGTTGTGACACCTGTTTTTCAGAATAATTTTTTTACAGCTTCACCTACTTCAAGAACAATAGATTTTACAAACTCTAATAATCAAATTGCTGATTTTTGTATTTCCCCTAATGGAATGCATTATGATTTAGAAATCATCCCGATTTTTATTAATTCTCCTATACCTGGATTTGAAAACAAACTAAAATTAGTTTACAGAAATAATGGAAATATGGCTCAATCTGGAAATGTAGAATTAAGATTTGAAGAAAATTTAATGGATTTAATTTCGTCAAGCCCTAATATTAGTTCAACTTCAACAAATACATTAATTTGGAATTTCTCAAATTTAATGCCTTTTGAAACCAGAGAAATAGTAATTAAATTCGGAATTAATAGACCAACCGATATTTTTCCTGTAAATAATGGAGATATTTTCCATTATACTGCTAAAGTTTTATCTAATCAAACAGATAGCAATCCATTAGATAACATAAAAGATTTTAACCGAATTGTTATTGGTTCATTCGATCCAAACGATAAAAATGTTTTACAAGGTGAAAGCATTGAAATAGCTAAGATTAATGAATATCTTAATTATGTTGTAAGGTTTCAAAATACTGGAACTGCTCCTGCTAGAAATGTTGTTATAAGAGATATTCTTGGTTCAAGTTTCGACTTGAATACACTTGAATTCACCTCAAGTAGTCATCCATGTTACGTTGATTTAACTGCTACAAACAAATTAGAATTTTATTTTGGAAATATAAATTTACCAGACGCTACTAGTAACGAACCTGATAGTCATGGATATGTTGCTTTTAAAATTAAACCAATTCAAAGTTTAGTAGTTAATGACCAAATAACGAATAGTGCTAATATTTATTTTGATTATAACTTTCCAATAGTAACAAATACAGCAACTACAACAATTGTAAGTTTATTAAACACTACTGATTTTGAATTTAATGATGAATTTAAATTATATCCTATTCCAACTAATACCACTTTAAATATTCAACAAATAAATTCAGTTAATATAAATTCAATTGAAATATATAATGCATTTGGACAATTAGTTTTAGTTAGCCATAATTTTGGTTCAAGTATTAATGTTTCCCAACTACAAGCTGGAAACTATTTCATTAAATTGCACACTGAAAAAGGGACTACTGTCTCTAAATTTATTAAAATATAATTCAAAAAAAAACTAATTTAATCGTTTAAAAAAAAACAAAGTTAATTAAATATGAAAAATACAGCATTAACAGCTATTCACGAAAGTTTAGGAGCAAAAATGGTTCCGTTTGCAGGTTACAATATGCCTGTTCAATATGAAGGAGTAAACGCAGAACACGAAACCGTTAGAACAGGCGTTGGAGTTTTTGATGTTTCTCACATGGGTGAATTCTTCTTAAAAGGAGAAAACGCTTTAGCTTTAATTCAGAAAGTAACGTCAAATGATGCGTCTAAATTAGTAGATGGAAAAGCACAATATTCATGTTTGCCAAATAATGACGGTGGAATTGTTGATGATTTAATCGTATATAAAATTGCAGATAATCATTATATGTTAGTGGTAAATGCTTCTAATATTGAGAAAGATTGGAATTGGATTTCTTCTCACAACGATTTAGGAGTTGACATGCAAAATCTTTCTGATGGCTATTCTTTATTAGCGATTCAAGGTCCTAAAGCAGCTGATGCTATGCAAAGTTTAACTTCAATTGATTTAGTGAATATGCCTTATTATTCTTTCCAAATTGGCGATTTTGCTGGTAAACAAGATGTAATTGTTTCGGCAACTGGTTATACAGGATCAGGTGGATTTGAAATTTATTTTAAAAACGAAGATGCGGTTACGATTTGGGCAAAAGTTTTTGAAGCGGGAGCGCCTTTCGGAATTAAGCCAATTGGCTTAGCTGCTCGTGATACCTTACGTTTAGAAATGGGATTCTGTTTATATGGAAACGATATTAATGATACGACTTCGCCTTTAGAAGCAGGATTAGGTTGGATTACGAAGTTCGATAAAGAATTTACGAATTCTGAAAACTTGAAAAAACAGAAAGAAGCGGGTGTTTCTAAGAAATTAGTTGGTTTTGAAATGGTGGACAGAGGAATTCCTCGTCATGATTATGAAATTGCAGATGCCAACGGAAATATTGTTGGAATTGTAACTTCTGGAACGCAATCACCATCATTAGGAATTGCAATTGGTATGGGCTATGTTCCAACAGAATTGGCAACTCCAGATTCTGAAATTTATATTAGAATTAGAAATAAAGATATTAAAGCAAAAGTGGTTAAAATGCCGTTTTTGAAGAAATAAGATTTTTAGTTTACAAATAAAAAAAAACCTGCTAATTAGCAGGTTTTTCTGTTTTTTCTATTGTGATATTGAGTTCTAAAGCTTCGTCAGCTAAATCCATAAAGATGATATCGCCTTCATGAATTTTAGAAGTAATAATTTCTTCTGCTAAAGCATCTTCCACATATTTTTGAATGGCTCTTTTTAAAGGACGCGCTCCAAATTGTTTGTCGAAACCTTTTTCAGCAATGAAATCTTTGGCTTTTTCTGAAACGTTTAACGTGTAGCCTAAATCTTTAACTCTTAAAATAAGTTTTTCCATTTCAATATCGATAATTTTATCAATATCGTGTTTTTCTAAACTGTTGAACACAATTACATCATCAATTCTGTTTAAGAATTCTGGAGCAAAGGCTTTTTTCAAAGCATTTTCAATTACTGATTTGTTGTGGTCATCTGCTGAAGCCACTTTTGCTGCAGTTCCGAAACCAACACCTTGACCGAAATCTTTCAATTGGCGTGCACCAATATTAGAAGTCATAATAATAATAGTATTTCTAAAATCGATTTTTCTTCCTAAACTATCAGTCAAGAATCCGTCATCTAAAACTTGTAGCATCATGTTGAACACATCTGGATGCGCTTTTTCAATTTCATCAAGTAAAACAACAGCGTAAGGTTTTCTTCTGATTTTCTCCGTTAATTGTCCGCCTTCTTCGTAACCAACATATCCTGGAGGTGCTCCCACTAAACGAGAAATAGCAAATTTCTCCATGTATTCACTCATGTCGATACGTACTAACGCATCTTCAGAATCAAACAATTCTTTTGCTAATACTTTTGCTAATTGTGTTTTTCCAACACCAGTTGAACCTAAAAAGATAAATGAACCAATTGGTTTGTTTGGGTCTTTTAATCCCGCTCTATTTCGTTGTATTGATTTGGCAATTTTTTGCACCGCATCATCTTGTCCGATTACTTTTCCTTTAATAAGTTCAGGTAAATGGGCTAATTTGTTACTTTCAGTTTGAGCAATTCTGTTAACAGGAATTCCGGTCATCATAGACACTACATCGGCAACATTATCTTCTGAAACTTCAACTCGGTTAGTTTTTGAATCTTCTTCCCATTTCTCTTGAGCAATGGCTAAATCTTTTTCAATTTTCTTTTCGTCGTCACGTAATTTCGCAGCTTCTTCAAATTTTTGTTTTTTAACAACTGAATTTTTCAATTCACGAACTTCTTCTAATTGTTTTTCTAATTCTAAAATTTGTTTTGGCACATCAATATTTGTGATATGTACTCGAGAACCTGCTTCATCTAAGGCATCAATTGCTTTGTCTGGTAAAAAACGATCGGTCATATAGCGACTTGTCAATTTCACACAAGCTTCAATGGCTTCTGGTGTATAAGTGACGTTATGATGGTCTTCATATTTACCTTTAATGTTATTTAAAATAATAATCGTTTCATCCACCGTAGTTGGTTCTACAATTACTTTTTGAAAACGACGTTCTAAGGCACCATCTTTTTCAATATACTGTCTGTATTCATCTAAAGTCGTTGCGCCTACACATTGAATCTCTCCACGTGCTAAAGCGGGTTTAAACATGTTACTTGCATCAAGTGAACCTGTTGCGCCACCTGCACCAACAATAGTGTGAATTTCGTCAATGAAAAGAATAATATCGTCGTTTTTCTCTAGTTCGTTCATTACCGCTTTCATGCGTTCTTCAAACTGACCACGATATTTCGTACCAGCTACTAAAGAAGCTAAATCTAACGTAACAACTCGCTTATTGAATAAAATACGAGAAACTTTTTTCTTCACAATCATTAAGGCTAAACCTTCCGCAATGGCAGATTTTCCCACACCTGGTTCCCCAATTAAAAGTGGATTATTTTTCTTTCTTCGACTTAAAATTTGCGAAACACGTTCAATTTCTTTTTCACGCCCAACAACTGGATCTAATTTTCCTTCTTCAGCCATTTCAGTTAAATCTCTTCCGAAATTATCTAATACAGGAGTTTTAGATTTTTTAGTTGTTTTACTTCCGCTATTACTTGGCGGAGTTGGACCGCTGTCTTTAAAATTATCATCGCCAGAATCGTCAAAGTTTTCTGCTCTTGGCGAATTTTTTAAAATATTGTCATCTTCACTGTTGTTCAGGCTCATATAAATATCTTTTACGTTATCATAATTAATTTTCAACTTGTTTAATAACTTAGTTGTGGGATCATTATCATTTTTTAATACACATAATAGTAATAAAGCTGTGCTTATCGATGTTGTATTAAAAACTTTAGCTTCTAAAAAAGTATATTTTAAAGCTCTCTCTGCCTGTCTAGTTAAGTGTAGGTTTTTTTTGTCGTTGTTAGTCACTCCACTTGGGTTGGCTGGACTCAATACTTCTACTTTTTTTCTTAAGATATCAAAATTGATATTTAGAAAGTTTAAAATATCAATCGCACTTCCATTCCCATCTCTTAGTATACCTAAAAGTAAATGCTCTGTACCAATAAAATCGTGACCTAAACGTAAGGCTTCTTCTTTACTGAACTGAATCACATCTTTTACTCTTGGTGAAAAATTATCTTCCATAAATTATTTAAATCTATTGTAAAAATACAAAATATTAAAGTACGAGTTAAACTTGGTACTATAATATTGCTAATTGACAAAAAAAAAACGAGAAATAAAAACGAAAAGTGTTATTATTTGTTAAAAATTTCATCGATTATTGTTGATAAGTATTTAGATTTTGTTGGAAATTTTGCTTTCAAAAAACGCAAAAAATCGTATATTGGCACGTTTAAAAAAAATGAGTAAAAATTAAATAAATACCTATGTCTGACGGAGAAAAGTTAATTCCTATTAATATTGAAGATGAAATGAAGTCAGCCTACATCGATTATTCGATGTCGGTTATTGTATCTAGAGCATTACCAGATGTGCGAGATGGTTTAAAACCAGTTCACAGAAGGGTGTTGTTCGGAATGTATGAGTTAGGAGTTTTTTCTAATAGAGCCCATAAAAAGTCTGCCAGAATTGTTGGAGAAGTTTTGGGTAAATATCACCCACACGGAGATACTTCAGTTTATGATGCGATGGTTCGTATGGCGCAAGAATGGAGTTTACGTTATTTAATGGTTGACGGTCAAGGTAACTTTGGTTCGGTTGATGGTGATAGTCCAGCAGCAATGCGTTACACAGAGGCTAGAATGAGAAAGATATCTGAAGAAATGTTAGCAGATATCGACAAAGAGACAGTTGATTTTCAATTAAACTTCGATGATACTTTAGAAGAGCCTAAAGTTTTACCAACAAAAGTGCCAACTTTATTAATTAATGGTGCTTCTGGTATTGCGGTGGGAATGGCAACAAATATGGCGCCTCACAATTTATCTGAAGTTATTGATGGAACCTTAGCGTACATTGACAATACAGATATTGAAATTGACGAATTAATTAAATATATAAAAGCACCAGATTTTCCTACGGGAGGAACTATCTACGGATATGAAGGTGTGAAAGAAGCTTTTAAAACAGGTAGAGGTCGTATTGTAATGCGCGCTAAAACGATGTTTGAAGAAGTGAACGGTAAAGAATCAATCATCGTAACTGAGATTCCTTACCAAGTTAACAAAGCCGATATGATTAAGAAAACGGCGGATTTAGTTAACGAGAAAAAAATTGAAGGTATTTCTACAATTCGTGATGAATCGGACAGAACTGGTATGCGTATCGTTTACGAATTAAAACGTGATGCTGTACCAAATGTGGTTTTAAATACACTTTATAAATATACACAATTACAATCTTCTTTCAGTGTAAACAATATTGCTTTAGTAAAAGGAAGACCACAAATGTTAAATCTAAAAGATTTAATTCACCATTTTGTGGAACACCGTCATGAAGTTGTGGTTAGAAGAGCACAATACGAATTAAGAAAAGCAGAAGAAAGAGCCCATATTTTAGAAGGTTTAATTATCGCATCAGATAATATTGATGAAGTAATTAAAATCATTAGAGGTTCGAAAGATGGAGAAGAAGCAAGAGGTAGATTAATTGAAAGATTTAAATTATCTGAATTACAAGCTCGTGCTATCGTTGAAATGCGTTTACGTCAATTAACAGGTCTGGAACAAGATAAATTAAGAGCTGAGTTTGACGAAATAATGAAATTAATTACTGGTTTAAAAGAATTATTAGCTAGTAAAGAATTAAGAATGCAATTGATTAAAGACGAATTAGCTGAAATCAAAGAAAAATATGGTGATGCACGTCGTTCAGTAATTGAATATTCTGGTGGCGATGTAAGTATTGAAGATTTAATTGCTGATGAAAATGTAGTTGTTACGATTTCACATGCTGGTTACATCAAACGTACTTCATTATCAGAATATAAAACGCAAAATAGAGGTGGAGTAGGTCAAAAATCTGCAGGAACAAGAGATCAAGATTTCTTAGAGCATTTATTTGTCGCAACTAATCACCAATATTTATTATTCTTTACTCAAAAAGGAAAATGTTTCTGGATGCGTGTTTACGAAATTCCGGAAGGAACAAAAGCAAGTAAAGGTCGTGCTATTCAAAATATCATAAATATTGAACCAGACGATAAAGTTGCCGCATACATTTGTACGCAAGACTTAAAAGACCAAGATTACATTAAGAGTCATAATTTAATTATGGTTACGAAACAAGGTCAGGTTAAGAAAACATCTTTAGAGAAATATTCAAAACCTCGTATAAACGGAGTAGCAGCTATTACAATTAAAGAAGGTGACGAATTATTAGGAGCTAAATTAACTAACGGAGAAAGCCAAGTTTTAATTGCTGGAAAATCAGGTAAAATGGTTCGTTTTGAAGAAGCTAAAACACGTCCAATGGGTCGTACTGCATCTGGAGTTAGAGGAATTACTTTAAAAGACGAAGCAGATGAAGTGATTGGAATTGTAACGGTTAATAAAGATGATGTTAACGATACTCAAATCTTAGTAGTAACTGAAAATGGATACGGTAAACGTACCAAATTAGTGGAAGAAGATGGAGAAGATGTATACAGAATTACAAACCGTGGTGGTAAAGGTGTGAAAACATTAAATATCACAGAAAAAACAGGTTCATTAATTGCTATTAATAACGTAACAGATGATGATGATTTAATGATTATCAACAAATCTGGATTAACGATTCGTATGATGGTTTCTGATTTAAGAGTTATGGGTCGTGCCACTCAAGGTGTTCGATTAATTAATATTAAAGGAAACGATTCTATCGCGGCGGTAACTAAAGTATTACGTGAAGACGAAGAAATAGTAGACTTAGATGAAGATGGCAATCCGATAGTAACATCGGAAAGTGAAACTTCAGAAGACGATGCTACAGAAAACGATGGCACGGATATTGAAAGTGACAACACAGAAGAATAGGAATAATTTTAAAAGCCCAATTCGTTGGGCTTTTTTTTAAACTTAAAAATGATAAAAATGAAAAATTTAGTATTAGGAATTTCACTTTTAGTAGCCACAACTACTTTTGCTCAAAAAGACGAATTAAAAGCATTAAAGAAAATCTACGAAAAAGAAGATCAAGTTACTGCGGAAGAGTTTGCTAAGTACAAAACAACACTTGCGAAATTAGAAAGTGTGGTAACTACCGAAGATGATAAAGTAGCTTCAAATTTTTATAAAGCAATGACGCCATTAGTGGAAATGTCAACTTTAGATCAAAATACACCACCAAATCCAATGCAAATTGCTAAAATGTTGAATCCAGATGCGTTTTCAACAATGGTTGACGCAATGCGTTCAACTTTAGATTATGAAACGAAAACAGGTAAAAAAGTTTTCACATCGGATATTAATGAAACGGTTGTAAATTTCAAACCAATTTTTTCACAAATGGCTTTAGCATATAATAATGCTAAAAAATATAAAGAAGCCTCAAGAGTTTTTTATAACACTTATAAATTAGATCCTAAAGATGTTTCTAATTTAGAAAATGCAGCCATTACAGCTTTACAAGCATCTGATTATGTAGATTCTGATAAGTATTATAGAGAAATAAATACTGTTGGTTTTAAAGGAACAGGAATTGGAAAATTTCAAAGTAAAGAAATTGAAGTGGCCAAAACTTTAGCTGCAATATCTTTTGAAACTAAAAATTATGCACAAGCTAAAATTGATTATATAAGAGTAATACAGTTAGATCCAGATGATATTCAAGCTCAAATAAATGAAGCTTCTTGTTATTATCAAACTAATGATTTAGTTACTTATAAAAATAAAATTGAAGCAATTTTGCAAAAAGAACCAAATAATGCTCAATTGCAATATAATATTGGATTTTTAACTTTATCTGAAGACGGAAAATTAGTTGATGAAATTAATGCTAATTTAAAAAATCCAAAAAAATATGAGGAGTTAATGTCTAAACGCAAAGCTATGTTTAACAATGCTTTACCTTATTTTGAAAAAGCATATCAATTAGATGTTACAAATGATGACACCAAAACTATTCTAAAATTAACCTATGAAACATTAGGTATGAAAGATAAAGCAGCATCTGTGAAATAATAAAAAAATGCCCTAATGAAAATTAGGGCATTTTTTTTGAGTATTATTTTATGTTTAAAAGTTTAACTGTTGCATGTTACTAACGTCTGATCCACCCCATTCCACTAATGTAAAACCATTTCTTTTAGTTGATGGTAATTGTTGAGGTGCAATTGAAATACATTCATCTACTCCAAAAAATTCCATCATAACTCTTATTGAAGTATCAGGTTTTGGGTTGACATTATTTGTTGAAAACACACCATAAGCATCATTAACTAAAAAGTGAATAAAAGTATAGTTGTTTTTTTCTAAAATAGGCAACCAGTATTGTATAAAATCGTTTGTTTCAGTAGTGTTTAATCCCATAAATTCTAATTTCTCAATTAAAAAAGAAGTCAAGTTTTCTTTTTCAACCACAAATCCAGTTTTATACTGATAGTGCGAAGCTGGAAAAGAAATTTCTCCATCCCAAAATAAAGAATTATAAAAGCGATTGGTTTTTTTATCGAAAATTTGCCCGTTTTCATAAGCTGTGACTTTCCAAGACTTTTCTAATTTTGGAAAAGTAGTCAGTAGTTTGCCTTCAAAATTAATACTCAATTCTATGTCTGTTTTTTCTTTCGGATACAAATAAATTACGGGCTTTTTTAGAATTATTTTATTATTTCTTGGAATAACTTTTAATGAGATGTTAATCTTTTTTTGTTTAATAAATTGAATACGTTGCGATTGATAGTTTTGATTTGAATAGGAAAGAATATCATTTTTACGAACATCGATTGTATATTTTCCTAAACTATCAGTAAAAGTGCTTTTTTTTGTATTTAAATTTTGAACAAGAATATTTGATAAAGGAACATTTTCACAGTCGGTTATTTCTCCCGAAATTATTTTAACTTTTTGCTTCAAATTCAAGTCAAAAGTAATTGGATATAGCTTATATAAGTTTTTAAGGTCAACTTCAGAAATCTCTTTTGTTTGAATTAAAATAACGCCATTTTTGCCAAGTTCACCATAACTCGAAGTTGCTTTTTCATCTTTTAAAACTTCCAAACTTTCAATATTATTTGTTGGAATTTTTTCCATTACTACTTTGTCTAAAATAATTCCGTTTACTACAAATAAAGCACTTTGATTATTTGTTAAAATATTTTTATGACTAATATTCCAACCCGTTTTTAAAGGTTTTTTTTCTTCTTGCGAAAAGCTATAATTCATTAAGAATAGAACACAGATTATATATTTAATTTTATTCATTTTTTTGAAATTTAATTAATTCACACTTTCAACTAATCTAATAAATTCACTTCGATAGCCCTCAATATCTTTAGCTTTTGACTTCGTTGCTAATTCCAAAATAGCGCTTTTGTTTTTGTTAGTTACTAATTTAGAATCTCTAAGTTTTAAGCCAAACCAAGCTACAGCGGAACAAAATTTAAAGTCTTCACTACAGTTTTCTAGGTTTACCACATTGTTTTCAATAGTTTGAATGATTTCAATGCTTTTGTTTCCATCTGGTTTTTTATATCTAAATTTTATCGTCGCTAATTCGTTAGTTAAAGCAGTGTTTTCTGTTTTTGTATTTGAGTATTTTAGATCAATTGGTGCAATAGAAAAATCACTTTTAACACCAATTGGAATTATTTCGTATAAAGCTGTAACGGTATGTCCGCTTCCTAATTCACCAGCATCAATAGCATCATTTGTAAAATCTTCATTGCGTAATTTTCTATTTTCGTAGCCAATTAAACGATAGTTTTGAACGTGTTTCGGATTAAATTCAATTTGAATTTTCACATCTTTTGCAATCGCAAACATGCTTCCTTTAAATTCTTTTACTAAAAAACGATTCGCTTCTTGCATGTTGTCAATATAAGCATAATTTCCATTTCCTTTATCGGCTAATTTTTCTAATTTCGAATCTTTATAATTGCCCATACCATAACCTAAACAAGTTAAAAACACGTCAGATTTTCTTTTTTCTTCAATTAGAGAAATCATATCATTGTCTGATGATGCACCCACATTAAAATCGCCATCAGTAGCAATAATCACTTGATTATTTCCTCCTTTTATAAAATTTTCTTCCGCAATTTTATAAGCTAATTTAATACCTTCTCCACCAGCCGTACTTCCGCCAGCTTCTAATTTTTCTAACGCTGCAATTATTTTTTCTTTATCGTTTCCTGATGTGGCTGGTAAAACTAAACCTGCCGCGCCAGCATATACCACAATACTAATTTTGTCTTCTTTTCGCAATTGTTTAGTTAAAATTTTTAGTGATTCAATAACTAATGGCAACTTGTTTTCTCCACTCATAGAGCCAGAAACATCAATTAAAAATACAAAATTCGAATTGGGTAAATTATCTGTTGGAATTTCTTTTCCTTGCAAACCAATTTTAACTAGTTTGTGATTCGTATTCCAAGGACAATCTCCATACTCTGTATGTATTGAAAACGGATCATCGTTTTTAGGTTTCGCATAAGAATATTTGAAGAAATTCATCATTTCTTCCACTCGAACCGCATCTTTAGGAACAGTTTGTCCGTTATTTATAAATTTTCTAATGTTGGTATAAGAAGCATTATCTACATCAATTGAAAAGGTAGAAAGCGGATTAGCTACCGAATTTTCAAAAGGATTTTCTACAAATGAATCGTATTCGTCTGTATCAATTTCAATTGGTTTAATTTCAATTTTTTTCTTTAGTTTTAAATCGCCATAGTCGTCTCTTGTATTAACTATTACCACTCCGTTTTCTCCTTGCTCACCAAATAACGCAGCTCCTTGAGCGCCTTTGACAACGTTTACATCTTGAATAGAAGTTGGTGGAATTTTAGCTAATATTTCACTTGATGAAATTTGACCATCAATTACAATTAAAGCATTATTGTCTCCTGATACACTTCTGTTTCCTCTTAAAATGATTTTACTACTACTGGGTGCAGAATTAACCTGTAAACCTGAAACTTTTCCAGTTAAAGCTACGACATTTGGATTAGAAGCTTGTCTTAATTCTCTTCCTTTAATTCTTACTTGGGATGAAGTTACAGAATTTTTTCTTTTCTTAATTCCTAATGCTCCAACAATTTGAACGGTTTCAATAGTATTACTTGAAGTTGCTAAAACAACATTAATTACATTTCCAGCTCCAACTGTAACCACTTTTGTAGCCTTCCCTAAAAAAGAAAATTCTAAAACATCACCTTGTTTGGCTTTTAAACTGTATTTTCCTTTTTCATCAGTTTGAGTTCCTTGTTGCGTTCCAGCAATTGATATTGTAGCACCTGGTAATGGTACTCCATCAGAAGTTACCGTTCCATTGATTGTTTTCTCTTGAAAAGCATAAAAACTTAATGTTTTTGTTGGCACTTCTTCACTGTAAGAAGTGTAATTAATAAGCATAGCGATGCCTAATGAAATAATTTTTAAATTTTTCATATTGTAAAGTTTAGTATGTTAGTTGGTTTATTTTTCCGCCGGTTTCCCGTCTTTTGTAGTAATAATCACTATCCCTTTTTCCCCTTTTTTACCATAAATTTTTGTAGCATTTGCAGGTTCTAAAATATTGGTTGAGGTTATTCTTTGTTTGTTTAAAGGCGCATAAGGACTCGTAGGATTTTTTCCAAATAAGGATTCTTCCGAATATTCAATTCCATTAATTATGTACAATGGATTTGGTAAAACAGTAGTTTCAAAGTCATCCGCGTTTAATTTAGCTAATTCTTTTTCAGTATTGTAGCTTTTGTCCATTGCCACACCATCAATTACTACTAAGTCTTTATTTTGTTGAACTGGTGTTTTTGCTGCTTTAAACTTAGGCGCTTTATATTTTGATTTTACTTCTTTAATTGGTGCCTCATATTTTTTACCTTGAGAAAGATAACCATTGTTACTACTTGAAGAATTTAATGAGCTATTTCTTAAACTAACTTCATTATCAATACTGTTGTTTTTATTAAGTTCAGTTGTAATGATGTTTTTTTCTTCAAAAGGCAATGTGTTAAAATCATATTTAATTTTTACAGCTGAATCTGATATAATAGAAGCAGTTGGAGCAAATGATGTTGCCCAAGGATTACTTTCAATTTTTGTAGGATCAAATTTAGATTCTGGTGAAATTTGTGCTTCTTTTTTAATAGAATTATCATTTTCCACTACAATTTCTTTTGCTTCGTCAATAATTTTCTTTACAGAATCATTAGAAACAATAATAGGATTTGCCTCATTGTTTTTGATTTTACCTTTGAAAGTTTCCTCGTTACCAATAAACTGGTAAATGATAGAAAAACTTAACAATACAGTTGCTGCAATAGCCAATTTTTGCCAAGTATTTTTCTTTTGAACGACAATAGTGTTGTCCAGTTTCTCTTCCACACGATTCCAAACTTTATCCATTCCTGGAAAGTCTTTTTCGCCTTTGTGGGAAGCGTTTTTTATTTTGTTATATATTTTATCTTCTGAGTTCATTTTATATTTATTTAAACATTTAAGTTTATTTTTTTTGCGAATCACTTTTTACTAATCACTAATTACTCATTTCGCTTTTTGATAATAAAACGTATTTACCAAATCTTTTAATTTTGTTTTTGCTACGTTGAGTTGCGATTTTGAGGTGCCTTCCGAAATTTGAAGTTTCTCCGCAATATCTTTATGTGAAAAACCTTCTATCACAAACAAACTGAAAACTGTTTTGCAACCATCAGGCAAATAATGGAGTAAATTGAGCAAATCTTCTTCCTCTAATTCGCACATTTCATCTGTTAAAGGTTGGTTTTTTAGACTCACATCTTCCAAATACAAATTGAAATTGACATTCTTTTTCAATTGCATCAAACACTGATTCACCGCAATTTTTTTGGCCCAACCTTCAAAAGCTAATTCTTCTTTCAATTGGTCAATTTTGGTGAAAATGATGTAGAAAGCATCGGCCATGGCTTCTTCAATTTCTTCTTCTTTTTTTAAATAACGCGAACACGTATAGTACAATTTGCGTGCGAGCAATTCGTACACTTGCCGTTGGGCATCGCGTTGCTGTTTTTTACAGGCTTGTATGAGTTGTATGTTAATCATTTATTTTGTTTCAGGTTTTAAATTTTTGGTTTCAAGTTTCAGGTTTCAGGTTTCAAGTTTCGAAATTCAAAATTCGTTGTTCAATGGTTGTTTCTTATATAGATGACTTTTTTTATCAAAAGGTTGGGACGACTTTAAATTATTTTATAAATATTATTTTTTCTTTTTCATTTGTAATTGAAATTATTCTTGGCTGATTATCAGTTTTAATTATTAAACGATTTTTGCCTTTTCTAATTTGATTGTTTTTCAATTCTGAATTACTATTATTTACAAGTAATTCTTTAGAAATCATCACTTCTGTTTTAATCAAACTTTTTAGTTTTAATATTGTTTTCTGTTTCTTTTTTTTGATTCCCAGAATTTCAATATTTTGAGTTTCATTTATTATTGGTTTTGATAAAATTAGAATAATTACAATACCATAACATTTTTCGTTTTTATCGTTAAAAGTATAAGATTGATTACTCAATAAAACAAAATGTTTTTCATCAATTTTATGAATTAGACTTTTTGTTGACGCAGAAAGTTTATCATAATAATAAATTTGATTTTCAATTACTATTGGTAATAAACTATAATTTGCTTCAATTTTTTTAAAAATTTCATTTTTTTTATCAATATCTGGTAATCGTCTTGCTTTTTCAATCCATTCTTCAGATTCATTATAATTTTTGAAGCTAATTGAATCTTTTTGTGAGAAACCTATTGAAGTAATCAATAAAACGATAAACGTAATTCCCTTTTTTATTTTTAAAATTGCCATTGCTTTTTGAAATTGCCATTGTATACTTATATAGATGTCATTTTTAATCAAAAGGTTGGGACGACTTTGAATTATTTTCAAAAAAAAATCATAAACGGTTAAATTTATGATTTTTGAATTGATAATTTATAAATATTTAATTCTAATACTTCAGTATCGGTGTCTTCACAAAGTAAGAATTTTATTTCATCTTCATCGTTTTGATATAAAGTAATTCCTTCAAATTTATGAGAAATGGAAATGATTTGTGTTTCAATAACTTCGAAAGTTTCGGCATTCATTTTTCCGATAATCGAACCTAAAACTTCGCCGTCTTCATAAGTCGAAACGGTATCTTCAGCAGAAGCTAAGAAATATATGTAATTATCAACTAAAATCGCATCTGTAAAAGTCGTTTCTACGTTAGAAATTTCTGGAAGTTTTACGGCGACAAAACCTTGTGGTTGTTCTGGATTATCTGGTACAATGAAAATTCCGTTTTTGCCAGTTGCTCCATTTCCTCTTTGAAAAAGCAACATGGTTTTATTGACACAAATCGCACCTTCAATATTCAATTCATCCTCGTTTAAAGTAGCTAAATTTCTTAAATGTTGGTATAATTGTGATAAATCGTTTTTATGTAATCCATCATTTTCTAAATTTAAAGAAAACATCGTATTGCGTTGCGAAGTCGAACCCGATCCAAAAATAAAAATTTGATTGCCATAACTCGTTATCGCTTCTAAATCTAATTTGTCTTTCTTTGCAATGTTTTCTTGCGGATTCTCCACTAATGGAAATTTCAAAACCACATCTTTATCAATGACATATTGATATAAAAAAGTACTGTTGTCTGAAATAATAAAAAGTACATCTTGATAATAAATTAAACCTGAAGCGGAACCAATTCCTTTAATGTGACAGAATTCTGTTAATTGAAAATTTTGCATATATTTATGTTTTGAAAACGAAAGTCTAGCCCTGATAGTAGCGGCATCCTTTTTATTTTAAGTTGCTTGAATTGTCACACTGAGCGGAGTCGAAGTGTTGAAGGTAACTTAAAATTAAAAGATATAGCGGATAGCAGGATAAAGCTTCAAATTAATGGTATAAAAATATGGAAAATTTTAATTTAGAAGATTATAAAGTTACAAAACCTATACAATTATCGGATTATAAAACAGAATTGGATACTTTTTGGGATGATGACGAGAAGGAAAAAGGTTTAGATAAACTTCGAAACAAGTTGAGCGAATGGCAAGACATTATGTATGCGCATAATAGATATGGTGTTTTAGTTGGTTTACAAGGCATGGATACGAGTGGAAAAGACAGTTTGATTCGGGAAGTTTTTAAAGAATTTAATCCTCGTGGAGTTGTGGTTCATAGTTTTAAAACACCAAATAGTACGGAATTGGAGCATGATTATTTATGGCGACATTATTTAGCTTTGCCAGAAAAAGGAAAGTTTGCGGTTTTTAATAGAACGCATTACGAGAATTTATTAGTCACTCGCGTGCATCCTGAATATATTTTGAATGAAAAAATTCCTGGTATAGAAAAAGTAGAAGACATCCAACCTGAATTTTGGGAAAACCGATTTGAGCAAATCAATAATTTTGAAAAACACATTTCTCAAAATGGAACAATTTTGATGAAGTTTTTCTTTTACATGAGTAAAGACGAACAAAAGAAACGCTTATTAAAACGTTTGGAAGATGAAGACCATCAATGGAAATTTTCTTCAGGTGATTTAAAAGAAAGAGGATTTTGGGATGATTATATGAAGTATTACGAAGAAATTTTAAATAAGAGTTCAAAAGAAAACGCACCTTGGTATATCATTCCAGCGGATGATAAAGATATGGCACGTTATTTAGTGGCGAAAATTATGTGGGAAGAATTACAGCAATATCCTGTTAATGAACCCGTTTTATCAGAAAAAGATAAAGCAAATTTCGCAATGTATAAAGAACAGCTTCGCTAAATAAGAGCCAAGTAAAAAGAGCCAAGTAAAAAGTAAGGCGATTTCAATTAGAAATCGCCTTTTGTTTTTTATTTGAACTTCATGGCTAAAGTCAGAATATGTGAAGCTAAGCCATTATTTCTATGGTAATAGCCATATCGTAATTCTAAACTATTGAAATGTTTCGCCTTAAACAGTCCTTTGTTAGAATCGGTGATTTTATAACCTAAACCAATCATATTACTTGAAAATGCTGATAAATCGTAATCACTTGTGAAGAATTCTTCAGCAGTTTGATGTTGGAAAATCGGTTTGAAATATTTCGCAGAATTTTGCATATAATATCTATATGGAATAGAAAGAGATGAAAACGCGGATAATTTAATCGTAGGTTCAAAACTAAACGTATGCGATTTGATATCCCAATTGTCGAAATAATATCTGTAAAATCCTCTTAAAATGATGTTATCGCCTAAAAAGTAACTGGTTCGCATTCCGATTGGTAATTTGAAACGAGTATCAGGTAAATTTTCCGATTTTACACTAGCATTGTCAAAATACACGCGATTAAATTTTGTGGCTAATAAACCTTGTTGATAACCAGCATCGACTAAAAACGCCATTTGGAAATTCTTATTTACAATTTGCGAAAATGTAAGTCCTAAATTGTATGAAGTTCTTGGTTTGCTATCGCCTTGTTTGTAATTTGGGTCTGGATTATTTCTTAATTCAATTGGTAAAATCACTTTCCAAGTATCAAAAAATGCCATTGCTTTTACAGATAATTCTCTGTTTTTATCTTTTGAAAGTTTTGTAAAACCAATATTTCCACCAAGTGAAAAGTAATCAAATTCAGCTGACGCAGAAATTCCTGTACTAAAAATTTGTCCTTTTGCTTCATTTTCAACTGTGTAGTTTAAGGATGGATATACACGAATATCTTGATAAGAAGCTCCAGTAACTGTACTTGGGTCAATATTATCTGACGATGCAGAAGAATAGGAATCGACTCCTAATTCAAATCCATACGTTTGTTTGTGTTGATTTTTATTATAACGAGAAACTTTAATATCTAAAGTTGTTGCAATATCTGTTAATTTTTCTGTTCCAACACCACCAGTTACGGCAGAATTGTTTCCATCTTGTGAATAATAACTGGATATAAAGTTGACTTCTTCAATTTTTAATTTTTGCTTTTTGTAAGCGGTTGATATAGCCCTTAAAACAGAATGTAATAAACCAATACAATAAAAAAAGGTCGAAAAAACCAATAAAAACAAGGGTTTGCAACGAAAAAGGTTTAAAAACTGAATAAATTGAAATGTACATTTTACTACCATTAACTACTATTTAATTACCATTTAAAACATCATTAATTACCACTTTAAGCAACTAACTACTATAAAACAGTACAAATACTGACTTTACTACCATTTACGACACATAAAGCCATATTTAAAACAAACAAACCGCCCTAAAAAGTGGTTTTTTTCATGCCTTTTTGCTACATACAAAAAAAACTAACAAAACATGTTTTTTATAGTTGGGTGGACAGTTGGGTGGACAGTTGGGTGGACAAAAGTATGTTTAAAAACATACAACTCACGGCATATAAATACATAAAAAAGTATTTTTTTGCTGAATATTGCCAAACTCACAGCACTTAATAACATTTATATTGTTTTTAAAATAAATGTAAGTATTTAAAAATCAATAAATTAAGTCATTTTTAGTGAAAATGTATTTAAAAAAGATACTATTCTAACCTAATAACACCTAAAACAATTGCTATTGCATTAATCTCTGACTTATGTAGTTGAAATGGCTTATATTTTTCATTATCACTTACAATTAATATATGTTCATCATCCTTACCTATATCTAATCTTTTTATCAAGGCACCTTGTACTGTATCTAAGACATAAACTTTGTTCCATTGAAAGAAAACATCTGTTAATGAAAGATTTTTACAAGCAACAATATCTCCACTATTATATTTTGGATACATAGAGGATCCTTTTACTTGAATCAAATAATCAGCACCATTAAAGGTAGGAACTATAAACTTTTCGCAATCTAATTCCAAAACAGAGGTTTCACCTGTCCCATATCCAGCCATAGCCTCTACTGGTATCAGAGGAATTCCATATGTCTCTATTGCCCATTCTTCATTCGGATATTTTTCTTTAGTTTCAGAAAATTGAAAATCTTTTGACATTTTCCCTTCCCCTTTTATTAACCAATCAAGATTTAAAAAAGAAAATAATTTTACAGTACTCTGTATTGGTTTTATTCCAACATTAGACCTTCCTTTTAATATCTCATTCATTAAAGAGCTACTAATTTGAATTTTATCAGCAAAATCTGATGCGTTTTTTACTTTTTTTATGTCTAACAAATAGTTGTAAACATCAATAAATCTTATAGTTATATCTTTCATAGTGAATTATTTTACAGAATAATGTATTTTTTATTTGATTATTACAGAATACTGTATATATTTGCTTTAACAATTTGAAACAAATTTAACAATGGACAAAAGTAATCAAAAAAAGAAATATAGCCAGCATAACGCTCTGGTTATAAAAAGGCTAAAAGCCAAATATGGTTTATCTACTCAATATATTCATCAATCGTTGCGTGGAGACAGAACAAGCGAAACTTCAACAAAAATTTGTGAAGATTATAAGTTAATGGCAAATGAATTAGACAAAGCACTTAAAAAAATATAGTTATGATTTTTAAAACCATTCATCACATCAATCGTGATTGTACACATGAAGTAATTGAAAAACTAATAGTTGTTTTTGGCTATGTAGTAAAAAGAAGTTTGACAACTAAATTAATTTAAAAAAAATCCCGATTGGCAAACTCTCAGTTTCGAGTACTGAGCGGGAGCAAATAAAAAAATAATTATGCCATATTTATTTTCAAATAATAAAGTTGCTGTAGAACAGGAAGAATTGGTACCAAGGTTTTGGAAACAATTAGGCAGTTTGCAAAAAGAAATGCAACGCTACAAAAATAAACCATTCGGAATTAAACGTTTGCAATTAGGTGGTAATGGTCGCAAAATGTTAATCGATTTCGATACACTTCATGCTAACATACAAGAAGCATTAGGCGACCCCAGAAAAACTAACAATCCGTTAGAAGATTTCTTTGTTTTTGATGCGGATGCAGTAAGATACTATAACAAATTTAAACGTAACGGAACTACAATTGATACTGATGAACAAGAACGTTATGTAATTAACGCATCAGTTATGCAAGCGGTTATTCAATTAGAGGTAGCTCGCACACAAGAGCGTATAAAAATGAGAATGTCGCTAAAAGGTATTACAGAAAGTTTACGTTTAGATGTTATTCATTTTCAAAACTCATTAAAAGTGTTGCATAATGTAGAGCATACTTTACCAACCTCACAACGGTTTAAAGATTGTTTAAAAGCTTTTAAAACGGAAGATAAATATTACACATTAATCAAGGACCCAGAAGGAACTGGTAAACAAAACGCTCGTAAAGTTGATGATCGTACAGAAATGTTATTGAACGCTTTATTTAAAAATCAAAAACATAAACCAACCCCAACAGAAGTATCTCGTAATTACGATGCTTTTTTAAATGACTATGCAGAAGTTTATAATGAAGATACTGGCGAACTATACAACCCTAAAGAGTTTAAATCTCTTTCAAAAGCATCGGTTATTAACTACATAAACAAGTGGGAAAACAAATTAGCAACTCATAAAGCTCGTAGTGGAGACAGACAGGTGTATATGGGTAATTTCAAACCACATCATCAAATGGATTTACCAACATTAGCAGGTTCTATAATTTCTATTGATGACAGACAACCACCATTTGTGTACAACACAAAAAACGATAGAGTTTGGTTTTATTTGGGTGTGGATATTGCAAGTCAAGCAGTAACTACTGTAGTATTTGGTAAAACTAAAGAAGGTATTATTGTTGATTTCTATCGCCAAATGGTACGTAATTATACTGAATTAGGCTTTTGCTTGCCGTATGAGTTGGAATGTGAAAGCTCATTAAATAGTAGCTTTAAAGACACGCTACTTCGTCCGGGCAATATGTTCCAAGAAGTAAAAATTGAAGCCAACAACGCAAGAGGTAAATATATTGAGCGTATCAATGAAAAGTTTCGTTACGAAATTGAAAAAAGTGCAGCAGGTTGGTTGGCACGTCCTACTGCAAAATCCGAAGCTAATCAATTGAGTGCGGCAAAAAAACAAATCATTCCTTATGAAATTTTAGTAAATGAAAGGCTATTAGAAATTGAAAAATTCAACAATATGCCTCACCCAATTAAAAAAGACATGAGTCGTTGGGATTATTTCGAAAAAAATCAAAACCCAAATTTAAAACCTACCAATTGGGAAGCAATTTTACCTGTTATAGGTTACAAAACGCCAACATCTTGTAATGCTGGATATATTAAACTACAAGGAAAAAAACGTGCCATTGCACAAGATGGGAAAATATTAACTGGCGAAAGTTTAATACACCAAATGCAACAAATTGAAGGTAAAGAATTCGATGTGTATTGGTTAGATGGTAACGATGGAATGGTTTTAAAAGCGTTTGTGTTTTTAAAAAACCGATTAATCTGCGAAGTAATGGAAATGCCACGTTACAATCGTGCTATTGCTGAAAGAACTGACAAATGTGAAGAGGCTATAAAACTACAAAGCGCATACGTTGCATCTGTAGATGCTTTTGAAAAACGCCAACGTAATAAAATAGAAAACATTCAAATTATTGACAATACACCTAAAACAATTTCTTCAAGTTTCAGAATGCCAAACTTAAAACGCTACGAAGCTCCAGAACACGAAACACATGTTTTCGAAGACGAAGAATCGGACGAATTAGTTTACATACCAAATCAAAATAACGCCACTGGCTGGAAAAAACAATTTGCAATCTAAAAACAACAATATGAACTTAACTAACGACTTCAAACAAAAAGTAAGAATAGCAATTTTAGAAAAACGCGAAAACTATGGCGGTTCGGATGCCGAATTTTCTAAAAGTTTAGGTATTAATAATGCCGTTTATAGCCGATTAAAATCGGGAGAAACTGAAAAAATAATGTCCGATACTGTTTGGATCACATTAGGTAGAGAATTACAAGTAAAATTATTCGAAGACAATTGGAAAGTAGCACGTACATCGGTTTATGCAGAAATTGAAGACAACTTAATTTTTTGTAAAGAATATAGTCGCTCTATGGTTTTAGTTGACGATTGCGGGATTGGTAAAACATTTTGTACTAAGCACATCATAAAAAATATGCGTAATACTTTTTATATCGATTGTTCACAAGCTAAATCGAAACAATTGTTTATTCGTTTACTGGCTAAAACTATCGGAATTGACAACCAAGGAAAGTATTACGATGTGTTGGCTAACTTAAAATATTATCTAACCACATTAGCTACCGAAAAACCTTTGATTGTTTTAGATGAAGCGGGTGATTTGGAATACACAGCGTTTTTAGAACTAAAAGGAATCTGGAACAATACCGATGGCATGTGCGGTTGGTATATGATGGGTGCCGATGGTTTACGTGATAAAATTGACAGAGGTATAAAAAATAAAAAGGTTGGTTTTGCTGAAATATTTAGTCGCTTTTCTGATGAATTTATAAAATTAGTTCCAAACGGAAAAGAAGATAGACAGGCTTTTTACACCAACTTAATTGGTGATGTTGCATCCGCTAATTTAAACGACAAAAGCAAAGTAAAACCATTAATTAACAAATGCATTAGCAAAGAAACAACGCTTCGTTATTTAGAAACATTAATCAAAATTGGTGCATAAATGGCAAGAGCAATATCAACAAAAACCTTGCTCGGAAAAGTATATGATATTTTCAATTTTGATGGAATTTGGTTCAAAGTATTTGGTAAAATTTCTAAAGGTGGAATTTGGATTATTTACGGAGACGAAAAAAACGGAAAAACAACAGTCGCATTAAAGTTGGCTGAATATTTAAGCAATTTCGAAAACGTTTGGTACATATCAGCTGAGGAAGGTACAGGATTTGAATTTCAACAAACCGCAAAAAGACTAAATATTGATCCTAATAATCCAAAAATAAAATGGCAAGATTATATAGAAGTAATCGAAGTAATTGAAAAATTAAAAAAGAGACAAGCGTCCAAAATAGTATTTATTGACAATGCAACTGTTTATGTTGATGATTTGAAAAATGGAGTTTTAAGAAAATTATTAAAAGATTTCCCTAACACAACCTTCATATTATTAGCACACATGGAAAAGAACGAACCATATACGGCAACTGCAAAATTAGCTAAAAAATTAGCTAAAATAATTATTAGAGTAGAAGGATTAACGGCTTTTGTATCTGGTAGATGTCCGGGCGGTTCCATAATAATAGATGATAAAAAAGCCATGTTAATACATGGTAGTGAAATTAACAACTAAAAAGAAACACCATGAATAATAAAACAACAACTAAAAACCAAGTTATCGATTATTTACAATGGTCGGAAAATGAGTATGAAGAAAGATTGTTTTTAAGCATTTTAAGATGGTGCCAACATTACGGAGCCTATCCAAGCATCATACAGCAACTGTTGGCTAATGCGCAAGTAAACAAATGGTTCTTAAACGAATATAATAAAGCGGAATTACAATTTCTAAAAATAACAGAAGTTGTTCCTAACAACACTGAAGTATTAAGAGGACATTACAAGGCTTGCACGGCACAAGTAATGGCAATTTATCCAGCACCGCTAATAAACGACATTAAACGAAATAAGGAATTTTCTAACTCAATACTTGACACTGTTTATTATGCAAACTAACGATAAAAAAGCCGCAATAATTTATGAGATTCAATCACAAATATTGCAAATAAATTTAAAGTTACCCAAAATAGATGATGTAACCGAATATGTCAAATTACTAAGTGAAAAACGCCAGCTACAAGAACTTTTAAACCAAGAAACAAATGCAAAATGAAAACCATTTAGAAGCCATAAACAAGCGTTTAGAAATACTGCTTTTAGTTCTACAGTATGATAGCCAAGAAACAAATTATTTCAGCCCTTTGGAGCGAATGCAAATTAACCAGGAGCGAGCTTCAAAATTTGATTACATCAATTATTTATTTAAAAAAATAGAGCATTCAGAAGTTAGAATTTTTAGTGTATCAGA